>CAMPIZ010000169.1 GCA_946886675.1 uncultured Flavobacterium sp. | reverse complement strand
ACCCCAAATAAGTCCTTTTAGAATAAGATAAGAAGCATTGTATAAAAATATTTTTCTGATGCTCCAGTTTGAAGCACCAACCGCCTTGAGTATCCCAACCATCTGGCTACGCTCTAAAATAAGTACAAGCAGTGCAACCACCATATTAATTGTAGATACTACAATCATTATACTTATAATAACAAGGATATTAAAATCGAACAACTTGAGCCACTCGAATATATTAATATACTTTTCTTCTATAGTCCGGCTATCCATGGTGGAAGGAATAGCATTGTATATTTCTTTTCCCTTCTCCTTAAGCTGAGAAAAATCGTCTATAAAAACTTCAAAGGAACCAACCTGCCCATCCCTCCATTTATTAATGCGCTGTACATGCCTTATATCTCCTATTACATAGGTAGCATCAAATTCCTGAAAACCTGAATTATAAATACCAACCAGTTCAAACACCCTTACATTAGGCATTCCATCACCTTCTTCTTTCATAAAGAAGGTATTGAATTTATCGCCTACTTTAAGCTGCAGCCTGTCGGCAAGATATTTTGATATGATAACTTCCGGATTAAGCTTGTCTTTCAGGTTTGGTATTCTGCCATCTTTTATATACTCTTCAAGATTATCCCACCTATATTCTTTACCTACACCTTTAAAGATGATGCCCTCAAAAGATTTTTCTGTACGGATTATTCCTGCCTTAGATGCTACTGCCTGTATATGGCTTATACCCTGCACCGATGTAAACTTTGGATAAAAATCCTGATTTATTGGAATAGGCTCTACGCTGACTTCCGACTGATTATCGTCGAAATTTGATATTATAACATGACCATTAAATGCAGATACCTTTTCACGAATTTTATCCTGAAGGCCAACTCCCGTAGCTATAGATATTATCATCATTATAATACCGATAGCAATTGCAATAATTGCTATTTTTATTATTGGGGCCGAAATACTACTTTTATAGTCTTTTGCAGTAGTAAGTCTTTTTGCTATAAAATATTCTAAATTCAATTTGTATGGTATCTTATTCGTTGTTCAAAAATACATTTTTATTCTCATTTATTCTGATTGCCGCCTGCGGAAATTCGACAAGGACAAAAGTAGAAAATCAAAAATCAAAAGATATTCCGCAAGTACACACTTCCACCGTAACACAAAAGAAAGAAATAAAAACAGGAGCTGAGAATTATTCTGCCTACTTACCACTTTTAAAAAATAAGAACGTTGGCATTGTTACCAACCAAACCGGAACAATTAATAATGAAGGGAAACTTACACACATAGTAGATTTTTTAGCGGCTCAGGATGTAAACCTTAAAAAAATATATGCCCCGGAACATGGCTTTCGCGGAACTGCCGATGCCGGTGAACTTATTAAGGATGGAAAAGATACAAAAACAGGGTTACCCATAGTATCGTTATATGGTAACAATAAAAAGCCCAAACCTGATCAACTCGCAGGAATAGATATTATGGTTTTTGATCTGCAGGATGTAGGCGCCCGCTTTTATACCTATATATCGTCTTTACATTATGTAATGGAAGCTTGTGCGGAAAACAATATTGAGGTTATGGTATTAGACAGGCCCAACCCAAATGGAGGCATTGTTGATGGCCCTGTTCTGGAAACTGAAAATTCCAGTTTTGTTGGCATGCATCCAATTCCGGTTCTTCATGGAATGACTATTGGTGAATATGCAAAAATGATAAATGGTGAAAAATGGCTTAAGGGCGAAATACAATGTAAGCTTACAGTTATACCATGCCTTAACTATAAACGAAATATGGATTACAGCCTACCCGTAAAACCATCACCAAATCTACCTAATGACAAAGCAATAAATTTATACCCAAGCCTTTGTTTTTTTGAAGGTACAAATGTAAGTGTAGGCCGTGGCACAAATATGCAGTTTCAGATATACGGATCACCTTACCTTCCAAATAATGGCTTCAGTTTTACTCCACAACCCAACGAAGGCGCTAAAGACCCCATGTATCATGGCAAAAAATGCTATGGCGAAGACCTTACAAATACAGCAAAGGTTTACAAACTAGAGTTGAAGTGGCTTATTGAAGCATACAATACTACAGACGATACATCTAAATTATTTATACCTTTTTTTACCAAACTTGCAGGAACAAAAAAACTTCAGGAACAAATTGAAAAAGGAATGAGTGAAGCTGAAATAAGAAAAAGCTGGCTTAATGGTCTTGAAAACTTTAAACAGATGCGTAGGCAATACCTTGTTTATGATGAATAGAATGAAAATTCTTAACGTTTTTACAAAGTTCTTCCTGATATAATTTAGGTTTTGTAATTTTCTGCTAAATATTAACCTTCAAAAAAATTAAGATCATGAATATAGCAGAAACTATAGATAACGCTGTACAATACATTATCAGCCTAATAGAAAAAGGCAAAGAATACCTTGACAGGATTGTTGAATTCTTTACTGAGTTAAGAGATAAAATTGAAGCCTTTCTGGAGTATGTTGAAGATAAAATACAGCATGTACAGGGAATAATCAACGAATTAAAACATCATCAGGAAGAAGTTGCTGCTTAATAACTTCTTTTTATACTAAAACAAAAACCTTTCTATTCGAAAGGTTTTTGTTTTTTTACTGCCCTTGCTCCTTTTGAAATAGCCTTAATAATTGCATATAGTAATAAAATTACCAGAAAAACAGGTATAGAAACCGTTATTACTTCATAAACACGGGTATGCCAGTTTGAAACAACAACATCACTATTGATAAAAAATAAAGAGGAGGAAATTAAAAGTGCTATCATGTATAGCAACACTAATCTTCTTATTAATTTCATATTGATGCTTTTATAGTCACAAAACTAAACAATTTTCTTTTTCATTTCTTCCACAATATTATATGCCACCGGGCATATTGCAACATTTTTTATTGTAAGATTAGATATTTGCTGAAACTTCTTCCTGTCTGTATGCGGATATTCACGGCAGGCTTTTGGTCTCACATCATATATAAGGCAATAGTTTTCGCTATCCAGAAAAGCACAGGGAACACTTTGCAGCACATAATCCTTATCTTCATCAAGCCTTAAGTACTTTTCTACAAACTGTTGCGGCTTTAATTTTAAATGCTTTGCTATTCTTTCAATATCTGCCGTGGTAAAAAGCGGACCTGTAGTCTTGCAGCAGTTAGCACAGTTAAGGCAATCGGTTTTTTTAAACTCCCTGTCATGCAGCTCCTGCATAATGTAGTCCAGGTTTTTTGGCGGCTTCTTTTTAAGCTTATCAAAAAACTTTTTGTTCTCGTTATGCTTATCTTTGGCAAGTTTTGGAAGATTTTTTAAAAACTGTTCCACCTCTCTCATATATTATTTACAACTGCAAAGTTAAGCTTTTAAACCGATACTGATGAAAGACCTTTTTGGGAAAGCAATTCTTGATTATCAAACCGGTAATGATCCTGAAGATATAATTACTGAAACTTCCATTTCGGAAGAAGATGTTATGAGCGTAGAATACCTGTTTCGAAATTATGCAGAAATGCCAAAAATTGAGCAAAAAGCATTAAACGAAGCCAAGGGTAAAGTGTTAGACGTGGGTTGCGGAGCCGGGAGCCATAGCCTTTACCTGCAAAACAATAGAAAACTGAATGTAACTGCTATAGACATTTCAGCCAATGCAATAAAAGCATGTAGACTGCGAGGAGTTGACAATGTGCATAATATTGATATACTTGACCTCTCGGGAGAGAAATTTGATACAATAATACTGCTAATGAACGGTACCGGTATATTTGGCAGGCTAAAAAAAATTACCCAATATCTTCAAAAATTAAAATCATTGCTCAATACAGGCGGGCAGATATTAATAGATTCCTCTGACATTATATATATGTTTGATGAAGATGAGGATGGCGGCAAGTGGATTTCTACTGATACAGATTATTATGGCGAGTTAACTTTTACAATTCGCTATAAGGGAGAGACAGAAGAATCTTTTGAATGGCTTTATCTGGATTACAATACCCTGCAAAATGCAGCCCACGCCAATGGGCTGGGCTGTGAACTTATAATGGAGGGTGAGCATTACGATTATCTGGCAAGACTCACTCAATTAAAGTAGATATTTTATTCTTTCTCTTTTTGCTTGGGCAGATTTTTTCTTTGCGCAAAATTTAATTCAAGAAACTTATCCTGAAACTTATCATCTGCTTCATTATAAAGCTCAATATATTTTTTATTGTTTGCTGTTAATTTTTTACCTGCAGAAGTTTCATAAAAGTTTATAATCGCTTTTACTTCATCGTGAGTATATTTTGTCATGAAGTAATCTTCGGTATTTTTTAAAAGCTCTGGCATTGTAGGATCAAATTTTTCAATAAATTCCTTTTCCTTTTCAGGTGTCGTCCACATAATGTAATACTCTCTTGTATGTTCAAGCTGTTCGGGAATCCCCATTAATTTCATCATTTTCTGCACATCCTTTCTATATGCCTTATCCTGCGCAGATACATTAAATGAAACTGCAAAAAAAAGTATGGTAAATAGTATATGTTTCATGGCTGGTCTATTCTTCGGTTTCTGATTCATTTTCACCCTTTTTCAGGCTCTTTTTTATTTCCGATATTTTATCTTTCCACTCTTCAAAAGGAGGCATGTCATTCTCAACAAGCGTTTTTTTATCGGCAAGTAACTTTCTTCCAGTCGGAGTTTCATAAAAAGCAAGTATTTGCTTTATGTCATCATGAGTAAATTCAGTAAGATAGAATTGGCCTATTTCATCTAAAAAAGAATAAACAGCAGCATCATACTGTTTAAGCAGGTCTTCTTTTTCTTCCGCTGTATTTTTAAATCCTATAGCCATTCTCATTGTGGCTTTACTGCCGGTATTAACAGTCATCTTAACAAGCTTATTTACATCC
>CAMPIZ010000168.1 GCA_946886675.1 uncultured Flavobacterium sp. | reverse complement strand
AAGTAATACACTTGCATTCAGCGAATCGGGTTCCGGCATAAACAGAGTTGATGATTTTCAGGATGATCAGGAAAAAACGTGTTCTTTCCTATTGGCATCTGCAGAATATAAATATAAAGCTGATTTAAAACACGGTGTATTTTTGGGTGTAAAAAAAGTATATGCTCAAAAGAAATGTGATTGTTCTTCTATGCTGGGAGGGCTTTGCTTTTTAGTTGGGCCTACATACAGGCTGAACGCCGGTTATTATCCTGATGCAAAAATTATTGATACCGAGGCTAATTTTGGCTATAGATTTCTTTTCTTATATGCTGAAGTTGGGGCAGGCTACTCAATCAGTACTCAGGATGGGATGCCTAATTTCCTTCATATAGGGCCAACATTTGGAGTAGATTTTTTGGCTTTTCAGGCAAGTGCAGGCTATTCGTTCAGGACAGAAAAAATATATGGTAAATCCGGCGCTTTTACAGTTTCGGTAGTTATTTCACCTTTTAGCTTTAAAAATAATAAGGAATTTAAATCTACACATAAGTCTGTAATAAATTCTTCATCAGAACAGCGTAATGAGATACGAAGTTTATAACTATAATTACTTAAAGGCACTGCCTAAAACAGCTCAGAAGGCATTAAATAAATAAAAAATCGTTTACTTTGCGTACAGGCATATATAGCCTGTAAACTAAACGCATCTTTTATTATAATGAAAAATCTATTATTTATTGCCTCAGTGCTGTGCATTGTCTTTAATGCAAATGCTCAGCAGCTTAAATCGCCCGACGGTGATTTTAATTTAAACTTTTCACTCCAGCAGGACGGTACACCATCTTACACTCTGTCTTTTAAGGGTAAAACAGTTATTAAACCAAGTAAGCTTGGTTTGGAACTTAAAGATGACAAGAAGTCATTACTTAATGATTTTACATTAGAAGGCACCAAAGTATCTACTTTTGATGAAACGTGGGTACCTGTTTGGGGAGAAGTAAAAAACATTCGTAATTATTACAATGAACTGGCTGTAACGCTTAAGCAGAAAGAAACCGACAGGATAATGATAATCCGTTTCAGGCTTTTTGATGACGGACTTGGTTTTAGGTATGAGTTTCCGGTACAAAAGAATCTTACTTACTTTACCATAAAAGAAGAAAGGACACAGTTTGCAATGACGGGTGACCATACTGCTTTTTGGATTCCGGGAGATTATGATACACAGGAATATGATTTTACAACTTCTAAACTGTCTGAGATTAGAAAGCTGATGACCGAATCCATTACGGCAAACCTGTCTCAAACTTCATTTTCTCCTACAGGGGTGCAAACATCCCTGATGATGAAAACAAATGATGGTTTGTACATCAATTTACATGAAGCCGCTCTTATTGATTATTCCTGCATGCACCTTAACCTGGATGATAAAAACATGGTTTTTGAATCATGGCTTACCCCCGATGTTAACGGAGATAAAGGATACCTTCAGGCACCATGCACTTCACCATGGCGAACTGTTATCGCTAGTGATGATGCACGGGACATACTGGCTTCAAAAATGACATTAAATCTTAATGAGCCTTGCAAAATTGAAGACACATCATGGATTAAGCCTGTTAAATATGTAGGAGTTTGGTGGGAAATGATTACTAATAAGAGTTCTTGGTCCTACACTAATGAATATCCTTCAGTAAAGCTGGGAGTTACTGATTACAGTAAAGCTAAGCCTAACGGCACACATGCTGCCAATACAGCGAATGTAAAAAAATATATAGACTTTGCTGCGCTTCACGGCTTTGATGGCGTTCTTGTAGAAGGCTGGAATGTAGGCTGGGAAGACTGGTTTGGACAGTCAAAAGATTATGTTTTTGACTTTGTAACTCCTTATCCTGATTTTGATTTAGAAGGAATAAGAGATTATGCAAAATCTAAAGGTGTAAAAATGATAATGCACCATGAAACCTCTTCTTCTGTACGTAACTATGAACGCCATATGGATGCTGCATACCAGTTTATGAAAGATAATGGCTACGACGCCGTGAAAAGCGGTTATGTGGGTAATATATTGCCAAGAGGAGAAAACCATTACAGCCAGTGGATTGTTAACCATTATCAATATGCAATAGAAAAAGCAGCTGAATATAAAATAATGGTAAATGCTCACGAGGCTGTGCGGCCTACAGGTATTTGCCGCACTTACCCTAACCTTATTGGCAATGAATCTGCCAGGGGTACAGAATATCAGGCTTTTGGCGGATCCAAACCAAACCACGTTACGTTACTTCCGTTTACAAGGCTGCTTGGCGGGCCAATGGACTATACTCCGGGCATATTCGAAATGAATATCAGTAAATTCAGCCCTAATAATACTTCGCATGTAAACAGTACACTGGCTAATCAGCTGGCTCTTTATATAACAATGTATAGCCCGCTGCAAATGGCGGCCGATCTTCCTGAAAACTATAACAGGTTCCTGGATGCTTTCCAGTTTATTAAAGATGTACCTGTAGACTGGGAAGAAAGTAAATATCTTGAAGCTGAACCGGGGCAATATATTACGGCCGCCCGTAAAGGTAAGGGTACAAACAATTGGTTTGTAGGTAGTGTAGGTGGAAATAATGCCCGTACTTCTGATATAGAGTTTGATTTCCTGAATAAAGGAAAAAGTTACGTAGCAACTATTTATGCCGACGCAAAGGATGCGCATTATAAAACCAATCCGCAGGCTTATACAATTCGTAAAGTAGTTGTTACAAACAAGTCTAAGCTTTCACAGTTTGTAGCGCCGGGTGGTGGATATGCCATCAGTATTGTAGAGGCTGATAAAGCTGAAACAAAAGGACTAAAAAAAATATAGCACTTTACAAATATTGAAAAGGCAGCTTTACAGCTGCCTTTTTTTATGCTGTAAATTTGAGTTAATTGATTAAATATTAACACTGTAACGCTTGTTGAGAAACTAACTTTATATGGCTAATATAAAAACTAATCTTATGAGGCCTGATAACCCTATTGACGCAAAAAGAACAAGCGGAAGCCATATGTCGTACTGGATTGATTCTGCCGAACCATTGGTTTATGATAAGATTGATAGTGATAAAGAAACAGATGTTTTAATAATAGGAGGGGGGATAGCAGGATTAACCACAGCTTACTGCCTTACAAAAGCCGGAAGAAGAGTAATATTGCTTGAAGATGGTTATCTTGGCAGCGGCGAAACCGGCCGGACTACAGCACAGATTACCTATGCACTTGACGACAGGTATTATGACCTCATAAAGTTTTTTGGAAAGGAAAAGGCTGCCCTTGCAGCACAAAGTCATAAATATGCACTTGAGTGGATAAATGATACAGTATCCGCGGAAAGTATAGACTGCAACTTTATGAGGGTGGATGGTTACCTTTTCCTGCACCCAACAGATAAAGAGTCGAGCCTGATGGAAGAACATGAAGCTATGCTTGAGTTGGGAATACAAACCGAAGTGCTGGCCGAAATGCACGGTTATAAAGCAGACAGGCAGATTAACTGTATTAAGTTTCCGCAACAGGGCCAGTTTCATATTATGAAATATTTGAAAGGGCTTGCAGAAGCAGTTATTAAAGGCGGAGGTGAAATTTTTACACAATCAAGAGCTATTGATATAACCAATAAAGGAGCATCTTCTAATGGTTATTTTATAAAAGCAAACCATGTAGTAGTGGCTACTAACAGTCCTGTTACCGACAGATTTACCATGCATACTAAACAGTATGCTTACCGTACTTATGTTATAGCAGCAAAAATACCAAAGGGTGTTTTGCCTTATGCTATGTGGTGGGATACTGGAGATATGAAATCCAAATGGGTCGCAAAACCTTATCATTATGTAAGGCTGGAGCCGCTAAATAATGAGTATGATTTGTTAATATCGGGTGGAGAGGATCACAAAACCGGAATGGCAGAGAACGAAAAGATACCTGAAGAAGAACGCTATTCTAGGCTTACAGAGTGGACACAAAGACATTTTCCATACTTTACAGAGCCTGATTATAAATGGTCTGGACAGGTACTTGAACCTGTAGATTCAATGGCTTTTATAGGTAAAAATCCCGGCGATGAGAATGTATATATAATAACAGGTGATTCAGGAAACGGCATGACTCATGGTACAATTGGCGGTATTTTAATTACAGATATAATTACCGGAAACAAAAATGCATGGCAAGAACTTTATAATCCTTCCAGGATTAATTTAAGGACAGGCGAGGATTTTGTAAAAGAAGCGGGCTCTATGGCTTTTGAGGCTGTAAAAGACTGGTTTTCATCTGATGCCGGTAATGCCTATAAGCTTAAAAATGGTGAAGGTGGAGTAATATCCTCCGGATTGAAAAAAATAGCAGTTTACAGGGATGAAAATGGAGAAGTGCATACATGTTCTGGAGTGTGTCCGCATTTAGGTGGGGTGCTGAAATGGAATAATGACGAAAAATCTTTTGACTGTCCGCTTCATGGCTCTCGTTTTACACCCTATGGCGAAGTTATAAATGGACCCGCTTTAAAAAACCTTAAAATAACTGAATAGTAGAAAAGAAGTCTTTTGTGTAAAGCCCTATTTTTTAAATGCAAAAAAAACAGCCAGAATAAGAAATATAAAAGCTATAACATGATTTGTGCGGAAACTTTCCGTTTTAAACAGTACAATGGTAAATACTGCAAAAACAATAAGTGTAATGACTTCCTGAATAACTTTAAGCTGTATAAGGCTAAACGGACCTCCGTTACCTTTAAAGCCTAATTTATTTGCCGGAACCTGGAATACATATTCAAAAAGGGCTATTCCCCAGCTTATTAAGATAATAGCTATAAGCCCCAGTTTGCTAAACCATTTCCATTCAGAAAATTTTAAATGCCCATACCAGGCTAAAGTCATAAATGCATTTGAAACTATAAGTAATACGATGGTGAGAAAGCCTTTCAT
>CAMPIZ010000167.1 GCA_946886675.1 uncultured Flavobacterium sp. | reverse complement strand
GTCTTCTTTTTCAGAAATATTTACATGCTCATGATATACCCATGAAGGCACACAGAAAATATCGCGCTCTTTCCAGTCAAAGCGTTTTCCGCCAATTATAGAGTAACCCTTTCCTTTTGCGCACTGATATACAAAAGAGCCTGTATGTTTATGGGCTTTTGTATGTTCGCCAGCCCGAAGCATTTGTATTGATGCACCCATTGTCTGCATTACATGGCCTCCCGTAACAGGATTGGTATAATGCATCAGGATTCCGTCATAAGGAGAACCTTCATTAACTTTTGCTGCTTCCTGAAGTGCAGGATATACCTGCTTCCATGAATATTTAAAAAGAGGGGAGTAGGGTTTATTCCAGTCTCTGTCTGCAGGTACAAGCCCAACACCGCTATATGTTAAAGGCGAAAAATTTATAGGTTTCTCTAATGGCTGCTTACCATCAAAAACGGCATAATCATTAGCTTCAAGAGCATTTACAAGCGGAATATCAAGGCCATCCTGCCAAATACAGGTTTTACCGCCTGCTTCTACACCATGCTCATGCCAGGTGCTGTTTGGAGTAATTACAAAATCATTAACCTCCAACATTATTTTATTGCCGTCAACTACTGTATAGCCGCCTTCACCCTCCATTATAAACCGAAGGGCAGAAGCTTTGTGCCTGTGAGCCGAGGTACTTTCCCCTGGCCTTGTAACCTGTATGCCTGTATAAAGCCATCCAACAGCAGCGCTAACATCTTTGCGTTTATCATTTACAAGGTAAACCACTCGTCTTCCTGCTTGTTCAGGTGTTACCAATTCTGATGATTTTAATACAAGCTCCCTTAAATCTTCATAACGCCAAAGCATAGGTACGGAAGAAGGGCGTGGCTCCCAGGGTTCAATATCATTTGCAACTGTCCATAGCGCACCGGCTCCAAGTTTATTTAATTCAGCATAGTAGGCTTCTAATTCCGGAGTGTCCTGAACCCTTGCTCGTCCCAGTACACTATCATCGTATTTTGTGTCCATACTAGTATATTTTAGTTGTATGTTGTTTAGTCTTCCTGATTATCAATAAAGGTAATATTTTTTCTTGGGGCGGTATTTACTCTAAGGTCAAAAATATCAAACCTGTTATAGTGTCCCAGTATATCATGCATCTGTTTTGGCTGTATACATTTTGATAAATCTATATCAGCATATACAATACCCTCGTCGTCGATAAGCGGCTCTCCTATAAGGGCACCGTTAGGGCCTATTATACCGGAAAAGGCACTGTTTTTTCGGGTAAGAAGCTCTTCGGCATTAGGGGCATCTTCTTTCATGATATCCATAATTTCCTGAGAAATTGTAGAACAGGACACTATTGTGAATAATTTCCCTTCAAAAGAATGTGCTGCAGCCCTTATTTTAATAGCTTCAGCCATGTTATAATCGGGTGGGGCTACCGGTAAGGAAATATAGTTGGCAATATGTATAAGCTCTCCCTGTGTTAACAAAGTAAAACGTGCCAGCGTGTTTGTGTTTTCGCCACAGGCAAGTGTACCAATAGGGCCGATTTCTGTATTATACACTTTTAAAGACGAACCATCGCCGCCGGTCCAGGTAAGCTTTTCTGCCCAGGTAGGTACCAGTTTCCTGTGTTTACCTATCAGATTACCTTTATTGTCAATAATAAGGTTAGTATTATATAATTCGCCCAGGCTTTGCCCGCGCTCATTTACACCTATAACCACATGGCAGTTATGCTCTTTTGCCGCTTCGCATAATCTGCTTACTTCCGGTCCTGGAACGGCAATAGAGTTTTTATATAAAAGCTCATACCAGCGGCTCCCCTGTACAGGCGTCATAATCCAGTTCCAGTAAGGATATCCTGCCACAAATACCTCTGGAAACGCGACTAACGAAGCACCATTTCCGGCAGCTTCTGCTATAATTGAGCAGGCTTTTTCTACAGTTGCTTCTGCATCAAGAAAAACAGGTGATACCTGTACAGCTGCTGCTTTAAATTTTGGTAAATCCAACATAGTAATTATTTTGAATTTTATATTTTATATTTTTCTAATACAGCCCTCATCTCATCTGTAAAAGGACTGGCTTTAATATCGCCTCTTTCATTAAGGAAATCCACTTTTACAAGGGTTACTTCTCCCTCAAGGCAAACAGATCCATCTTCATGTTCAAATCTAAATCCGCTAAGCATCGAAGAACCACCAAGATTTTTTATCCAAAGGTATTTTGTAAGCTCGTCACCCAGGCGGGCTGCTTTTTTGAACTGCACTTTGAGGTCAACAGTCGGTATGCCTCCAGTTTTATGTATATTTTTAAAAGGAAGGTTTAGGGCTTCTTCATAAAAGTCCTCCACAAGACAATTTAGCATTTCCAGAAACCGTGGATAAAACACTATTCCTGCATAATCAACATGCTGAAAACGTACCTTCTCTTTTTTTATAAATGCTTTCTCCATTAAGCCTGTATTGTACTTTTTAATTTAAATCGTTGTATTTTACCTGTTTCTGTTTTAGGTAATACATCTACATATTTTATTTCTCTTGGGTATTTGTATGGTGCTGCTATTTCTTTGAACCAGGTTTGTATTGATTTTGTAAGATCGTCACATGCTTTGCTCTTATCTTTAAGTACCAGGTAAGCGCAAACCAGCATACCTCTGTTTTCATCAGGAAGGCCTACTACTGCGCATTCTGCCACATCTTCATGGGTTAGCAAAACACTTTCTACCTCAATAGCAGATATATTATAGCCGGACGAAATAATCATATCGTCACCACGTGCCACGAACCAAAAATAGCCATCTTCATCTTTGCGAAAAATATCACCTGTAATATTCCAGCCATTTTGTACATATTCCTGTTGTTTATCAGGGTTATTAAGGTATTTACACCCTGTTATACCACGTACAGCCAGGCGGCCCGGAATACCTTTATTTACTTCCCTTCCGTTTTCATCAACTATTGTTGCTTCATAACCCCTTACAGGTCTGCCGGTTGCGCCCGGCCTCATATTTTCTTCATTGGATGAAATAAAAATGTGCAATATCTCAGTAGAACCAATGCCGTCTATAATTTTTAATCCTGTTGCATTGTACCAGTCTTCCCAAACTTTTAAAGGAAGTGTCTCTCCTGCAGATACACATTTTCTAAGCGATGAAATATCATAATCCTGCACTTTTTGTGTAAGTACTCTCCAGGCGGTAGGCGCAGTAAAGCAAATGGTAATTTTATAATCCTGTATTGCCTGAAGGAGCAAATCGGGAGTTGGTTTCTCTATTAGGAATGTAGACGCTCCAAAATAAAAAGGGAATAATACTAAACCCCCTAATCCAAAAGTAAAACCCAAAGGCGGGCTACCTGTAAATATATCATCGGGCGCTGGCTGAAGTGAATATTTAGGGAATGCCTCACATATCAGTAATATATCCTTATGGTAATGCGATGTCATTTTAGGCTTGCCGGTTGTGCCGGATGTAAAGCCTATTATAGATAATGAATCGGCTTTGGATTTGTAATTATTAAATGTTTTTGGCTTATTAGCCATTAGAGTTTCAAGTTTTGAAATACCATTCCCTGTACCATCAAAGGTAATAACCTCTTTCAAAAACGGGCTTTTTACAGCTATCATTTCCTCTTCAAGCCTATAATCGCAAAGAGCATGTGATATTTCGGCACTTTCGATCATTACACTAAGCTCTTTTTCCCTTAATAACGGCATAGTTGCCACTACTATACCCCCAGCCTTTAAAATACCAAACCAGCAGGCGACATACATAGGGTTATTTGCACCACGTATAAGCACTCTGTTACCCGGTACTAAACCCAGGTTTTCCACAAGAACATGAGCTATTTGATTTGATTTTTCATATAAATCTCTATAGGTCCATTCTGTATCAAAAGTCTGTATAGCGACTTTATTACCATTACCGCCTGCAATATGCCTGTCTAAAAGCCTTTCAACACAGTTAAGGTCTTCAGGAAATTCAAAGTCAGGATGCCCTGTGAAGCACTCAGCCTGCAATTCAGGAGAAGGCAAATAATCGTGTGCAAAATTATCTTCGTAATGTTTCATCGCTGTAATGCTTTATTACTTTTTATGCGTTAATGGTTTTAATGCTTTTTTCATGCCTTCAATAACCTTCCTTTCACCTGCTTTATAAGGATATAAATGAGATGTAGCAAAAGAGTAAGGCTTAGGTATACCTAAAGCATCAGTATTATCGGCTTTATGCTGTTCATAGGCCTGTGCATTCCTTACAAAAGAAGGATCTAACAGCAAGGTTTTTCCTAAAGCAACAAGGTCTGCACGGCCGTTTAAAAGGATTGTATTTATCTGGTCAATATCCTGTATATAACCGGCTGTTATTGTAGGTATGTCTACGGTATTACGCACCATATCAGAATATGGCGTTTGCCACATTCTTCCTATGGCGGGAGCCTGATTCTCTACAGTAAGCCCCGTAGAAACATTAATAATATCAGCACCAGCTTCCTTAAAAGTCTGTGCTATAATAATTACATCTTCTTCACTTATACCGTTCTCTGCCCAGTCTGAAGCCGATATTCTAACACTCATAGGTTTATGTTCCGGAAATACAGCCCTCATTTCTTTAAACACTCTTAATGGAAATGTAAGCCTGTTTTGAACAATTCCCCCAAATTCGTCTGTACGGTTATTAGTAAGCGGCGACAGGAAGGAAGCAAGCAGGAAACCATGGTGTGCCTGCAGTTCAATCATATCAAAACCTGCTTCTTCTGCGTTTTTAGCGGCATTAACAAACTCAGCGGTAATAATATCCATATCTTCATTTGTCATCGCTTCAGGAACAGCTACCTTATTATTAAAAGCAACAGGCGACGCAGAGAGCAGTCCCCATGCATTATCAAGAGACACGTTGCTGCCTACCCACGGAAATTTTACAGCACCTTTGCGGCCTGAATGACCTATCTGGATACCAATTT
>CAMPIZ010000166.1 GCA_946886675.1 uncultured Flavobacterium sp. | reverse complement strand
GTATAACAAAAGCATATACCATGATGCTTATAAGCGCCCATGTTTCCTTAGGATCCCAGCCCCAGTAACGGCCCCAGCTTTCGTTTGCCCACTGCCCCCCAAGAAAGTTACCAATAGAAAGCATAACAAGCCCAACAGTTAATGCCATTTCATTTATATAGGTAATTTCCTTGATGTTCATCTCCATTTTCTGTTTGTTATTTTTATTTGTAAAAATCATTAGCAGCAGGGAAACTATACCTAATATCATGGCTAGAGTAAACGGACCATAGCTGGCAACAATAACCGCTACGTGGATCATGAGCCAGTAAGAATTAAGTACCGGTACAAGATTGCCTATTTCAGGGTCTGTCCAGTTCCAGTGTGCAACCATAAGCACTATAGAAGCTACAAATGCTGTGGAGGCAACAGTGAGTTCTGATTTCCTTCCAAAAGCAAGCCCAAAAAACATAGTAGCCCAGGCAACATAAATAACCGATTCATAAGCATTACTCCAAGGCGCATGCCCGGATATGTACCATCTTGCTATAAGCCCGGCAGTATGCAATGCAAATAAAACACCAATAATTATATGAGATGTTTTAACAGCGATTTTAACCCATTTGGCCGACTTAAATATTTTAATGATTACAAATACAAACATCAGTAGTCCGGCATACATATACCAGGAAAACAGCTTTTTGAAAATATCATATTTGTTATATAAAATTTCTGCCTCTATTTTATCTTCAGAAGGCATTATATCCCCTCCAAATGTACGTTGATAGTTAGTAAGGCCCTCAACAAGGCTGTTTGCCAGTGTATAGTCATTATCCTGAGAAGCCTTTTCAATTGCCTGCAGGTAAAACGGAAGGACATTTCGTATCTTTTGAAGATTTTCGTCCTCTATATTAGCAGTTTCTCCAAATGACACCCATTTGTCGTTATCATGGCCAGGTATAGGGAATACTCTTAATATAGAACCGCTTAAAGCTGAGTATAAAAGATTTACCTTTTTATCTATATCAATAAAATCCTTCTCAAACTGGTTAGGTACCGGCTGGCGATAAGCCTCTTCGAGTATTTTTGAAAGCTTATAATTACCATGTCCGTCAAAAAAATCGGCAAGGGCTGCATATTTGGCTTTTTTATCTATACCGGCAACTGCACGAAGGCTGTCATTACCCCTTTTCAGGTATATAATAGGCACATTATACCACACTTCCGGTAAATGAGTTATGGAAAGAAATACCTGATCGGCATTCATATCCTTGTAAGTATCGCTCTTGCTTACTTTTCTTAAAAGCTCTGATGAGAAGGTGTTAACAGGCTTCATTCTTCCGCCGGCATCCTGAATAATAACACGTCCGAATTTTGAAGCATGCTCTTCACTTACCTTATACTTATTTATAATAGAGTCAATTTGCTGCCCGGTTGGTTTTACATGTTCATGCTGGGCATATCCCCCAAGGCTAAACAACATTACAATTACGGTAATAAGTTTTGCTTTTTTAGCTTTCACCTTTTCAAGCTTACGCTTAAGATCGCCAAAACGGGTATTTTTATCAAATAATATTGCCATAAGGCCTATGTATAATAAAAAGTAACCTATATAACTTATCCATGTTCCCCAAAAATCATGGCTTACAGATAGTATCGTACCTTTTTCATCAGGATCATAAGAAGCCTGAAAAAACCTATAGCCCCTGTAGTCCAAAACATGGTTCATGTAAATATGATAGTCAAAATTATTATTCTTTTCAGCATCCTGCACGCTTATCTTACTTTCAAACGACAGATAGCTGGATTCTGTACCGGGTTGTTTTTTAGCTATAAAATCATTCAGTTTAATATTAAAGGGCAATTGATAAGGCCTGCTGCCATACATAAGGGTATACTCCAGACTACCCAACTTGAAAGATTGTGGTACACCTACTTTTCCTACTCCGCCTAAAAGTGTTATCTCTTTTTCCAACCCTTCATTTTTTACAGTAAGTGTAAGTGCTGCATCATCATGGGTTTTATAATCATTGTTTGATTCATAAGTAATACTTCCCTTAATTGCCGGCTCCGGAAAAACAAACTGTGAACCTGCAACATTATAAAGAGACCTGAACATTAAAGGCTGTAGCGAATCAGAAACTACTGTTCCCTGCATCTGGTCGGCCATTCGCATAAAGTTACCGCCAAAAGCAGATTTCATAGTATATACTCCGCCCTCATTGCTAATATTTATTGCGCCTTCTGTAGGTACATTAAAAGCAAATAATATATTATGAATACTTTGTACCTGCCCTTCTTTAAGGTAATGTTCATGGCGGTCGCCATCCCCAGCCTCTACAAGCTTGATATATTGCTCACCGTTTTCATCTTCTTTTATTGTTTCTTTTGCGCCAAGCTTAAAATCTTTGTATTCAACCGAAAAAGGTATATCGCTAAATTTATCATCAATAGAAAAATCATTACTGCCAAGTATCGATATAAACCATGGCTTATCCCCTTGCGGAGTTAAAAGCAAAGGTTCCTGATAAGTCCTTCTTCTCATCTCGCCCTGGTGTTCACCATCTACTAAAACAGTAAGATATGCTTTATCAGAATAAAACTGACTTTCGGTAGCCTGCTCCCTAATCGGCATTCTGCCTTCATAACTTATATAACGCGTTATATATGCTCCGATAATTATAAGTATAAAAGAAAGGTGTAAAAGCAGCGTAGCCCACTTTTCTTTTTTATGCAGTTGGTAACGTTTTATATTGCCTATAAAGTTAACCACAAACAGCAGCATAATGATTTCAAACCATTTTGCGTTGTAAATATATAACCGGGCTGTTTCTGTATTATATGCGTCTTCTATAAATGTTCCAACTGCCATTGCAAAAGCGAAAACAATAAAAAGGACAGCCATTAAACGTGTAGAAGAAAAGAAAGATATTACTTTATCCATGAGCGGGTGGAAAAATTAATTTTTAAATTGATGCAAAAGTACTCAAAACTTCACTTTTAACGTTTATTTTAACTATTAAAAAATTAAGTAAATTTCTACACTCACAGGTTTTATTAAGCCTTTTGTTTATTTTTGTTTTAAACACATATTACTATGACTATTATTAAATTTTGTTTATTACATATATTGCTGCCCGGTACAGCTCTTTTTCTGCTTATTTATTACATGATGGGTGTTAGTTTGACAGGAGCAGCCTTTATAGGCTATTTTGCCGCCTTGCTTACTGCTTCTCCTCAATTATCTAAGAAAATTAAAGAACGAAATACATAATTAATCCTTACCCCTTCATAAAAATGAAAAAATTTGCTTTTGCCTTGTTTACGGGCTTTCTGTCTCTCTGTATGGCCGCTCAGGATGTTGTACCTAACAACCAGTCTAAATTTGACGACTTTATGTACCGCCGCGGCAATGTATACAGGTCAGCATCCGGTGTACCGGGTCCACAATACTGGCAAAACAAAGCCGATTATATAATACAGGCGGAACTTGACGATAAAACAAATACTCTTAAAGGCACACTTGTTATGAAATATCATAACAACAGCCCGCAGGAACTTCCGTTTATATGGATGTACCTTGAGCAAAACCGTTTTACCGAAGACTCCAGAGGTACATTAACCACTCCAATAGCCGGTAATCGATATTCAGGAGATACAAACGGGGGTATTACCATAACCAACTTAACAGCCAGCACTAAAGGAAAGGAATCTGAGAAATACCTTATTAACGATACAAGAATGCAGGTGTTTTTTAACAGGCCTATAGCGCCAAACGGCGGACTTGGCCTTGTGCGGATGAATTTTGAATTTAAGATTCCTGAAGAAGGTATGGACAGGATGGGAAGGTTAGCAACTGATAAGGGGACTGTTTACTCTATGGCACAATGGTATCCGCGCGTGGCAGTTTATGACGATGTGGTGGGATGGAATACTGAACCTTACCTAGGAGCAGGAGAATTTTATGTTGAATACGGAGATTTTGATTATAAGATAACCGTTCCTTATGACCATGTTGTTGTGGGGTCTGGCGAGTTGGTAAACATAAAAGAAGTTTTAACCAAGGAACAGTACAGCCGTTGGAAAACAGCCACAGAAAGTGATAAAACAGTATATATAATTACACCGGAAGAAGCAGGTAAAACAACTGTTACAAGGCCAATGCAGTCCGGCAAGGTAACATGGCATTTTAATATGAAAAACACCAGGGATATTGCTTTTGCATCATCCAAAGCTTTTATATGGGATGCTGCAAAAATAAACCTGCCAAGCGGTGAAATGTGCATGGCCCAATCGGTTTATACTAAAGAAAGTGATGGCCAGCAGGCGTGGTCCCGTTCTACAGAGTATACAAAGGCATCCATAGAGCATTATTCAAAAAAATGGTTTGAATACCCCTACCCTAATGCTATAAATGTAGCATCAAACGTAGGTGGTATGGAGTATCCGGGAGTGTCGTTTTGCCATGCAGCCAGCCAGGGCGCCGAGCTGTGGGATGTAACAGATCATGAATTTGGACATAACTGGTTCCCTATGATTGTAGGCTCAAACGAGCGCCGCTATGCATGGATGGATGAAGGTTTTAATACTTTTATCAATTATTACAGTACACTGGAATTTAATAATGGAGAGTACCCAACCGATATCGCCAAGAGCCGAAACAGGGTTCATTGGTTTAAATGGAACAACAGGGAAAGTGTTGCAACTTACCCTGATGTGGCAAAAAGCATGAATCTTGCTTTTACAGCTTATTATAAGCCGGCTACAGGCATGATACTGCTTAGGGAGTATATTTTGGGACACGATCGTTTTGATAATGCCTTCAGGGCATATATTAATGTATGGGCATACAAGCATCCGCAACCTTCAGACTTTTTTAATTGTATGGAAAATGTTGCAGGAGAAAACCTTAACTGGTTCTGGAAAGAATGGTTTATGGGCAATGGTAACGTAGACTTAGGTATTAAAAGTGTATCGC
>CAMPIZ010000165.1 GCA_946886675.1 uncultured Flavobacterium sp. | reverse complement strand
GTATTAAAATATTGAATAACAGGTGGGTAATTGCAGATTTTTCTAACGGGACAATGGCAGGCGAACTTATTATTAAATATTTTGTAGACGGTGAGGGCAATGTTTCCTTTGAGAATGCGGAAACAATACTGTATGCAAATACGATGAATTAATTTTTTTTGCGTTATATTTAAGTTTTAATTATTAACCCGATGAAAAAGTTTCTGCCCCTGTTTTTACTAAGTATATTTTTTGTTTCCTGCGACCATATTTTAAAGGACCGCGGAAGTGAGCCTGAAGAGATCCCGGAGAAAAAAGTTGTATTAGGTACAGATAAAGATGAACAGGGATGTGTGGTATCCGCAGGATACAAATGGTCTTTATTAAGAAAGGAATGTATTAGGGTATTTGATGAAGGATACCGCCTTAATCCGCTTAATGAATTAAAAGAGGAGGGAACAGCCATAAGTGCCTTTATTATATTTAATGAAGATAAAACTGTTGCCGAGCTTTTCCTGCCTAATTCGGAAAAATCTTTTTTACTCCCAAAGCATGAAGAAGGTGTATACAAGAGCGATATCTGGGAACTTGAAGTGGCAAAGGCCTATACCTTAAAGAAAAAAGGAACAGCTATGTATGCAGGTGCACTTATAGAAGAAAACCGTATAACGGGAGATGATAGTGAGGAGAGCTAACAAAATAGACCATTATAAAAAAGGGCTGAATATTCAGCCCTTTTTTTATTTCTTTATCCAGTTTAGCAGATCATAAAAATTTTGTGGTGTAACACCATGCCCTACAGGATACTCATGATATTCTGTCTCTAAGCCAAGTTCCTTTAGTACTTCCGGGGCTTTGCGTGCCCATTCTACCGGAATAACCTGATCTACAACACCATGTGATATAAAAAAGTTTAGTTTGGAAATGTCTTTTGTATTAAAACCTTTATCTACTATATCCATATTAAGATAACCGCTAAGCGCTGCTACACGCTCCACTTTTTCAGGGTAGGTAAGGGCAACTGCATAACTGAGTATAGCTCCCTGACTAAACCCTAAAAGTGTTACTTTATCTTTATCTATAGGATATTTTACAATAACTTTATCAATAAATCCGGCAATCAGCTCTCTTGATTCTATAGCCTGATTGTCATCCGAGAATTTATTCATATCCGAATCGAAATTGATGGCATACCATGCATTTCCGTATGGAGGTATATGGTGAGGTGCACGGGCAGATATTATATAATATTCTTCCGGCAATTGTGCTGCAAAGGAAAATAAATCTTCCTCATTACTTCCATAGCCATGAAGCAGTAATATTAAAGGATTTTTATCTTTTTTTTCCTTAGGTTCTCTTATCAGGTAAAATAGTTCACTCATTTTGATTAAAGGCTTTTAAAAATTTTTTGGTAGAAAGGCCCCAACAAGGGTACCATATTCATTTGTCCCTGTATTGCACCAAGGAAGCCATATATCCACAATATAAAAAAGAATATATAAAAAGCAGAGGACACCATCCAGCTGTCAAAATAACCAATAGGATATCCCAAAGCAAAAAAAGTAAGGATTATTCCTAACGCCTGCCGGATATGAAATGATGCAAAAGGATTTTTTTTCTCACTATTTTGTACCATAGCTATTATGGTACCAATTATAGTTAAATAGCTTATAATAGCTAAGGTTTTTCCGTTATCAGGGGGATTATTATTCATTTATAACTAATTTTCCGTTATTGAATATGCCGTAAGCTCTACCTTTAAGTTCCTGCCCCAGAAAAGCGGAGTTTTTAGACTTGCTTAAAATATCAGCTTTAGTAAAGGTTTGTGTACCTTCTGTTGTAAATAGTGTAAAAGAGGCAGTCTGACCTTCTTCAATACCGTGGTTATCAATCTTAAAAATGCTTTTACCGGCAGTAAATTTTTCGACTATAACCTCTGCAGGAAGCATATTCATTAATGCCCCAAAAGCTGTTTCAAGCCCTATAGTACCATTTTTAGCAAGATCGAATTCCATTTTTTTATTTTCAATATCCAGCGGATTATGATCACTTGTTATCATGTCAATTGTACCATCCATAATACCGTCTATAAGCGCCAGCCTTTCTGCCTGTGGCCTTAATGGCGGCATTACTTTGTATCGGGTATCAAAGTCTTTTAAAACCTCGTCTGTCAGCATAAGATGATGTACAGCAACACTGCAGGTTACCTCAATCCCTTTAGCTTTTGCCTCTCTTATCAGCTGGACAGATCTTGCTGTTGAAACTGTAGGAATATGCATTTTACCACCCGTATACTCAAGCAGGTAAAGGTTACGTGCAATCTGTAATTCTTCAGCCAGTGGCGGGATTCCTTTTAAACCTAAACGTGTGCTTACAAAACCTTCATGCACAACACCCTTTCCTTTTATCTTTTCGTCCTGTGCAAAAGCTATAACAAGCCCGTCGAAATCCTGTACGTATTGCAATGCTATCTTTAAAATATTAGCATCGGCCAGGTCTTTATTATAATCGCCAAAGGCTACAGCACCTGCATTTTGCATATCATAAAGCTCTGCTATGTCTTTTCCTTCACTTCCTTTTGTAAGTGCTCCTATAGGGTGTAAAGCTGTGGCAGCTCCATTAGCCCTGCTTTGCAAAAAGCTTATATCGGCCTGATTGTCGGCTATTGGACTTCCGTTAGGCTGCAGCGCAATATTAGTAAAACCGCTTCGTGCAGCTACATTGAGTCCGTTTTTTATGGTTTCCCTATCTTCATAACCAGGCTCACCAAGGCTTACAGAACTGTCGAACCAGCCTCGGGAAATATGGAGCCCCGGCAATTGTACCACTTCAAAATTTGATTCTGCGGCAATATCTTTTGCTATTTTGGCTATAACGCCGTTTTCCACCTTAATATCCACAGCCTGATTATGGAAAGGGCTGTTTTTATCAATAATAGTTGCGTGTTTAAAGATCAGGTTCATTTTACAAATTTTTGAATAAAGAGTTCAAGTAACAGGAAAACCAGCGTGCCTATAACAAACCATTTCCATAATTCGCTGGCAGTCCTTTGAGATTTAATATCGTTATATACTGTAGCAACCGAATCAGTTTTGGTAAAGCCGTCCAGTATATTTTTATTCTGCAAATTTAAGTCACTTTCGCTACGTGGATAGTTAAAGCTAATGTTTTTAATAATATTGTCATTTTTTACAACGCTATAATTGCCTGCCGTTTCCGGATAATCACCAAAGGAAAGTTTAAGCTTATTGTTAAGTATCTGCTGCATAGGTATAAAGTCGCTTTCCTCATTTTTTACAGTAACTACTTCATCTTTAGATAGCATTGCATCTATAATAAGACTTTGATTTTCTCCAATGGTTATAGCAGTAATACCGGTTTTACCGCTGTTTTGTGCCATATTATAAAAAGTAGGTACTATAAGCGGTGAATTCTGAAAATTACTGTTGTCTTTATTGATAGGGGCGGAAAATGTATAAACAGTGCCTAAAGAATTACTTATTGAAGCCAGAAACGGAGTCTGGTCTGCATAAGTAAGTACCGGTAAAGCAGTGCCTGTCAGCGTATAGGCCGCATTTACTTTAGGATACTGAAAATTATCTGTTCGCTTTTCAAAAACCGTTTGGTATAGCGGATGGCTGAAAGAGATTTTTGTTATCTGTCTTTCTGTTTTTGATAAAGGCCTGAAAGATTCATTGCCAAACTCCGAAAGTAATGTATTAAGGTTTTGTACAGTACCTTCAGCCGGAGGTATAATTACAATGTTGCCTCCTTTTGCATAAAAGGATTTAAGCGTGGTAATTAATGCCTGTGGTATTTCCTTAAGCTCATTAAGTATTATGGCATCCTGCTTTTCGAGTTTGTTGTAATCAAGGGATTCTAATTCGGTAGGTGTAAAAACAAAATCATCGTCGGTGTAAATTCTTGAAAGAAATTTGTTTTTAGCACTTTCGCCAATGGCGAAGACATTAGATTTTTCAGGTTTTGAAATACTGAAATAGTAGTTATTGTCATAAGAAAGGCTGTTGTCGGTTACAGATACATAACCATGAAAGTCTTTCTTAGGGATGGTAAATGTCAATGTTTTTTTGGCCTCATCTAATTTTGCAAGAGTTTTTGCGGCTAGCTCCTTACCATTATATAATGCAACAGAAATATCTTTGCCTGTTTCTCCATAAGCCTGGAGATTAACACCTATTTCATAAAAATTATCCAGTGTTTGTGATATATAAACACTGTCAGCAACTACATTAGCTCTGTTTTCTGCTTTAGGAATAATAGTATATACAGGGCTATCCGGCTTTAATTTTCCCGTGCTTTTGCTGTCCAGGTTTACTGCGTCGGTAATAATTACAATGTCCTTTCCCGTATTAGGTTTTTTAGCTTCGGCTTTGGTAAGCAAAAAATCCGGATAGAAGGGTACTGCGCTGTAGGCTAGATTTTGCAGGTCTTTTTGTATAGATTTTACATCGGTATCCCAAAATGCTCCTGTATTGGTAATTATCGAAAACTGCTGATCATCAGGTGTGTTTTCAAGTATGTCCTGTACGGCTCTTTTAAGCAGTTCTCCCTTACTACCTTTTGCCTGCATAGAGAAAGAGTTATCAAGCAGTATAACCATTTCGTTGCCTTTGTTGTTGCTGTCATTTGCTTTAAAAAAAGGCTGAGCAAAAGCAATTATTAAACAGGCAAGCAGTAACAGCCTCGTGCATAGCAGCAGCCATTTTTTTATTTTAGAGCTTTTGCGTGTCTGCATGTTGAGCTCCTTAAGGAAGCGAACGTTTGTAAAATATTCTTTCTGAAAGCGGCGCAGCTGGAATAAATGTACCAGGATAGGAATTACCAACAGGAATAAGAAGTATAGGATTTCCGGGTGTTTAAACTGCATTTAGTTGAAAGTTTGTCAAAAATACAAATTTTTATTCTAAATGTAAGAGTATATTCTGTCAGGAAATTTCACATAATATTTAAATACGCTATT
>CAMPIZ010000164.1 GCA_946886675.1 uncultured Flavobacterium sp. | reverse complement strand
GTTTAAAGCCATATTGATTTAAAATTTTTTGTTAGTAGTATAATTAAATTTCGACATACTCATTTTTTCAGAAATTGTGCCAATTACAAAAACTGACATAAAGGTTAAAAAAAAATGCCAGCTACTGACAGGCTGGCATTTTTATAAAGATAATTTAATTTCTTAGTTCTGTTCTGCACCTTCTGCAGGAGCAGGAGTTGCCGTATTGGCAGGTGCTGCTTCACCTTCTGCAGGAGTAGTTGCAGGCACTGTAACTGCCGGTACTGCCGACTCATCTATTAACGCGTCTTCTGAAGAGAAGCTGTTAGAAAAGCTAAGTGTAGACAGCAGGATTAAAGCTATTAGTATGGTAGCCAATGTCCATGTACTTTTGTCAAGAAAATCTGTTGTTTTTTGAACACCACCCATCATCTGCGTTCCGCCCAGTGTAGAAGACAGTCCTCCACCTTTTGGGTTTTGTACCATAATTACTACTACAAGCAGAAAGCTTACAATTGTTATAAGTACCAGGAAAATTGAAAAGTTAACCATTGTTGTTTGTATTATTATTTTGTTGTAAAATCTTTATGTCCGATATACGGTCTGCAAAGAAAACACTTTTTTCCGGATATTTCAAAATTAAAATTTCATAAGCCTGTATTGCTTTCTGATATTTTTTTTGTTCCAGATAAACACGTGCAAGTGTCTCTGTCATAAGCAACGAACTATCCTGGCTGGTGCGGTCTATATTTGCAGGGACAGGAGTAGTGCCTTTGTTAGGTATTATTTTTGGGCTGGACTCTATAAAACGGTCTATAAGTTCCAGTTTTTTAGAAAGTGAGTTTTCTTCTTCCTCTATTTCTGGCTCATCGGTTTTTTCTCCTGTTTTTTCTGTTGAACTGTCCTGTCGGTTAACAGGTGATAGTTTTGAAAGTTGCAGCCATTCCTGAAAAGAATGCTTTTCCGTTTTATCAAAATCGAGCGGCTTTCCTATTTCCAGTTTTTCTTCTGTGTCATTAGTGGATTGCCATTGGGCTGTTTCTTGGGGCTCTTCTGCAGGCTGCGCTGTCTCCTCTTCACTAATAGCATCTTTTATTGGAGTTGCTTTTGGCTGATGCTCCTCGGCTTCTTTTATTGTCTGTTTTATAGATTCCTCAAGCTTATTTTGAGCAGGTTGAGGTGCTATGGGAGCAGGTACTATGGTTTCGGTATCTTTAACCTTTATTTCTTCTACTGATTTCTCTTTTTCTTCAAAGAATCTTTTCTGTACGCTTTGAAACTGTTCCGAAGTGATAAAATCAAACAATATACTGCGGTCTGTAGTATAGGCCGCGGTTTTTTTCAGTTCAAGATTATACCTAAAACTATCCTGATTATACAAGCCTTTTAAATGAAGGGCACGAGCACTTTGCAGGAAAGGGAATTCATATAATATGGCTTCCAGTTCCATAGTTTGCCTTTCGGTAATACTATAGGGCTTATTAAGCAGGTATGTATAATCTTTTGTATTCAAATTATTTTAGTTTCAATCTGTATTTTCTGCCTGATTGGAAATATGCAGGATGTTTAAATTACCATTTAGCCAGCGACTCATTAAAGATATCCTGTGTTATCCTTTCAAAAATTTCGTCCAGGGCAGTGCTTAAAGTAGAGCCTGTAGGCAGTGCGTCGCCCGGAAAATCATAAAAGAAGCTAAAAGGCTTTTCAAAATCGTCGTCTTCGTTATTACGGTTTGTAAACCTTACATTCACAGTTATGCTTAGCCTGTTTTGTGCTGCACGCTGATCGGCAGTGGCAGTCATAGGGGAAATGCGGTACTGGGTAATCTCACCTTCATATATAAGGTCCCCGCCGGAGTTTGTAAGGCTAAGGTTTGTCTGGTCCTGTATAAGGTCCTGCAGCCTTCTTGTAAAGGTAAGCTCTATACCCGGTTCTACAATCTCAGCATTATTCTGGAAATAATTTACCTGAAACGTTTCCGCATCAATTTTTCCGGTTCCTGTAAAATTGTATACACTGCATCCGTTTAGAGTAAGTGCTAATGTGATTATAAAAGCTATTTTAATATATTTTATCATCCTGTTAAAGGTCATATTGTTTTATTTTTCGATACAGCGTCCTTTCCGATATTCCAAGCTCATCAGCAGCGGCTTTACGTTTCCCTTTGTTACGTTCCAGCGCCTTTTTAATAAGTTCAATCTCTTTTTCGTCCAGTCTTAAGGTTTCTTCTTCTTCAACGGTTTCGGCAAAAAGATAATTTCCATCGTCATCGTCATCCTCATCATGATGCTCAATAACAGGTTCACTCCTGTTAAGGCTTTGTGCAGGTACTACACCTGTAGCAGGCCTTTCTTCAAAATTTGAGCCATTGTTATCCTGCGATCCGTATATTCTCTGGATAAGGTTTTTATTGCTTTCCTGTACTTTGGTTGTGTTGCCGCTCTGCATTAGCTCCATAGTAAGCTTTTTCAGGTCGTTAAGGTCACTTTTCATGTCAAAAAGCACCTTGTATAGTATTTCTCTTTCTGTACTGAAATCGCTTTCCGGTTTTTTATCCCTTACCACAGCCGGCAAATTACTGCCTTCATCAGGTAAATAAGAGCGAAGGGTAGCCAGAGATATATCACGTTTTGTTTCCAGTACAGATATCTGCTCTGCTATATTACGCAGTTGTCTTATATTTCCGCTCCAGCGGTACCTTAATAATAGCTGTACTGCATCATCCTCAAGCTTTATAGGAGGCATTTTGTATTTATGTGCAAAATCCGATGAAAATTTCCTGAACAGCAGATGAATATCATCTTTGCGTTCACGCAGCGGAGGCAGGGTTATTTCTACTGTGCTTAAACGGTAATATAGATCTTCCCTGAACTTGCCTTTTTCAATAGCTTCAAACATATTTACGTTTGTAGCGGCAACTATACGCACATTTGTTTTTTGTACCTGTGAGGACCCTACCTTAATAAATTCACCGTTCTCTAACACACGAAGTAATCTTACCTGTGTTGTAAGCGGAAGTTCACCTACTTCGTCCAGAAAAATGGTTCCGCCATCTGCTACTTCAAAGTATCCCTCGCGGGTAGCAGTAGCACCTGTAAAGGCTCCTTTTTCATGGCCAAACAGCTCACTGTCTATTGTGCCTTCCGGTATAGCACCACAGTTTACCGCAATATACTTACCATGCTTCCTGTGAGACAGGGCATGGATGATTCTTGGCATATTTTCTTTACCCACACCGCTTTCTCCGGTAACAAGTACCGAAATATCTGTAGGGGCTACCTGTATGGCTTTTTCTATGGCGCGGTTAAGCTTAGGATCGTTACCTATAATCTCAAACCGCTGTTTTATGGCTTGTACGTTTTCCATTTTTATTTGGTCTGTTACGACTGCATTTCGCTATAACCTACAGCCTCACCTATTAGTGTTGCCGATGTACAGTTTGCAATTCTCACGTTTACAAAGTCACCGGGTTTGTAATTACCTTCTTTAGGGAAAACTACCATAGTGTTTTGTGAGTTACGCCCACTCCAGTGTTCGCTGGATCTTTTAGACTCTTTTTCTATAAGTACCTCTACTGTCTGGCCTATGAAACGCTGTGTTCTTTCTAAGCTTAATTTCTGCTGAAGGTCGACTACTTCCTGCAGGCGTCGTTTTTTAATTTCTTCCGGCACATCGTCTTCCATTTTTCTGGCAGCAAGTGTTCCCGGCCTTTCAGAGTAGGCAAACATATAACCAAAGTCATACTTTACATATTCCATAAGGCTTAATGTGTCTTTATGATCCTCTTCTGTTTCGGTTGGGAATCCGGTAATCATATCCTGAGATATAGAACAGTCCGGTATAATAGCCCTAATGCTATCTATAAGTGCCATATATTCCTCGCGGGTGTGCTGGCGGTTCATTTCTTTTAGTATTCGGGTGCTTCCGCTTTGCACAGGTAGGTGTATGTAATTACATACGTTTTCATGCTTTGCAATAACATGAAACACGTTTTCATGCATATCCTGAGGGTTTGATGTTGAAAAACGAAAACGCATTTTAGGGAAGGCTTTTGCAGCCCTGTCTAACAACCCTGCAAAATCTACGGCTGTTGCCTTTTGCATATCGCTGGCTTTATCATAGTCTTTTTTAAGTCCACCGCCATACCACAGGTAGCTGTCTACATTTTGTCCTAAAAGGGTTATTTCTTTAAAGCCTTTCTCCCAAAGTGAATTTATCTCTTCCATAATACTTTCGGGGTCGCGGCTTCTTTCACGGCCACGGGTAAAAGGTACTACACAAAATGTACACATATTGTCGCAGCCACGTGTAATAGAAACAAATGCCGTTACCCCATTACTGTTAAGCCTTACAGGGGCAATGTCGCCATACGTTTCTTCTTTGGAAAGGATAACATTAATAGCATCCCTGCCTTCATCAACTTCTTTTAATAGATTAGGAAGATCTTTATAGGCATCAGGGCCCACTACCATGTCCACAATTTTTTCTTCCTCCAGGAATTTACTTTTAAGGCGCTCTGCCATACAGCCAAGCACGCCTACTTTCATTCCCGGATTTATTTTTTTTATGGCATTATACTTATCGAGCCTTTTGCGTACTGTTTGTTCCGCTTTATCACGTATGGAACAGGTGTTAACCAATACAAGGTCAGCCTCCTCAAGATTCTGGGTGGTGTTATAACCTTCATTAGCAAGTATGGAAGCAACAATTTCACTGTCAGAAAAATTCATCTGGCAGCCATAGCTTTCTATAAAAAGCTTTTTACCGTTCTCCGCCTTTTGTTCTAAAACAAGGCTTTGCCCTTGTTTGTTCTCTTCAATAATCTTTTCCATTTCGCTCCTGTAGTGCTTTTTGAATTGGCAAAGATACTATTTAATTTGGAAAATATGACAAGATGGCATATCTATATAATTTATTCTAATTTGCTGTAAACCTGTTTCATTCCTGTTACAAATTTGAGTAAATAAGCTATACTTATAAGT
>CAMPIZ010000163.1 GCA_946886675.1 uncultured Flavobacterium sp. | reverse complement strand
AGATTCGATAGTGTTGGATGATTCACATTCTTGTATAGAAACAATTGAAGAAAGTTTTACCGTTAAAATAGAAAGAGAAAAGAGTACTCATATTTTTGATGAAATTCTTAATGCACTTGAGACATCATTGGAAGATCAAGGGTATGCAAAATTACAAGAAATTATTGAGGGAGATTCATCACAAGTAATAAGCGTTCCATATTGGATATGGAAAGATCATTATCGAAGCATTACACAAATTTTGGCAAGTTACAAAGATGCAGAAAATAGTAACTATAAATTTGCCTGGGATATTATTAAAGATAAGATAGAAGACTGTTATTGTTTTATATCTGGCAACAGTATTGAAATAAAACCATATCAAAATCCAATTGACAAATATGGAAGTTTCTATAATGCTAAATGCAGAATTTTTATGTCTGCCACAACTAATAATGATTCTTTCTTCATAAAAGGATTAGGGCTTAAAAAAGAAACCATTATTGATCCTATTATCCATAAGGAAAGCTTATGGTCAGGAGAAAAGATGATATTATTACCATATCAGATTGATGAAAAACTTAGTAGAAGTGAGATCATAAGGCAATATGCACCAAAAGATTCAAAGAGAAGACATGGAATAGTAGTTTTGACAACTGGTTTTTATAGGACTAATAGTTGGAAAGAGTTAGGAGCAGTAGTTATTGATTCAGAGAATATTAATGAGAAGGTTACCTCATTATTAAGTGGGGATTATGAAAATACATTGGTATTTGCTAATAGATATGATGGTATTGATTTACCAGATGCAAGTTGTAGAATATTAATAATAGATTCAAAACCGTCTTCAGAAACATTGTCCGATAGATATCAGGAAGAAGTTAGGTTAGATAGTAATATAATAGATGTCAAAGTTGCTCAAAAAATTGAACAAGGTTTAGGTAGGGGAGTACGTGGAGAAAAGGATTATTGTGTGATTTTACTAACAGGTTCGGATATTTTAAATGTTGTGGCTAACGAAAGATATCGAAGATTTTTTTCTGCTCAAACACAAGAACAAATAAAAATAGGATTGGATTTGACAAAATTTGCTGTTGAAGATGCTGATTCTGAAGACGGCTTAAAAGCTCTAACAGATACAATTAATCAGAGTCTTAAAAGAGATGAAACGTGGAAAAATTATTATCAGCAAAGGATGGATAAAATTGTATATAAGGATAAAGACTTAAGCGTTTTGGAAATTTTAGAACTAGAGAAAGAGGCCGAGGAAGCATATACGATTGGGGGGTATGAAAAAGCGCATAAATTGACACAAAAAATATTAGATAATTATATTGAGTCAGATAACTTGACAGAAAAGGGATGGTATCTTCAACAGATAGCTAGGTTTATATATCCTCAGAGTTCTATTGAGTCTAATAATTTTCAGATAAATGCACATAAATATAACAAGTACTTGTATAAACCCAGTACGGGGATGAATTTTAAAAAATTAATTATAAATCAAGATAGGATAGAGAAAATTAAAGCATGGTTAAAACAATTCACAGATTATACTGAATTAAAATATAAACTTGAAGATATATTAAATAAACTTACTTTTGGAAGTAATTCAGAAGATTTTGAATACTCTTTGGAACAGGTAGGTGAATTATTAGGATTTGAAAGTGAAAGACCTGAAAAATATTGGAAGGTTGGTCCAGATAATTTGTGGTGTATATCTCAAGGAAAGTATATTTTATTCGAATGTAAGAATGAGGTCGCTTTGAATAGAGCAGAGATTTATAAGAAAGAGACGGGGCAAATGCTAAACTCTTGCGCTTGGTTTGATAAAGAATATCCTAAGATGGATTTAATCCCAATAATGGTTATTAATACTAGAAAATGTGCTAATGATGCTGCTTTAGAAAGTCGTGTAGTCATACTTAAGAAATATAAGTTAAATGCTTTAAGCAATAATATTAGACATTTCTTTAAGGAGTTTATGAATGATGAACTAATTACAGTTACCCCTACACAGATTACACAACTCTTACAAAAACATCATCTTAGTGTTGAAAGCTTTATTGATGGAACATATTTTGATCCTGTTGCATAAAAAAAGCCTCTTCATTTGAAGAGGCTTTTTTTTATAATTTCTCCTTCAAATACTTCCCTGTTTCTGATTTTTTGTTCTTAACAATCTCTTCCGGAGTACCAAAAGCAACCAGATGTCCTCCATTTTCACCGCCTTCAGGGCCTATGTCTATAATATAGTCGGCACACTTAATAAGGTCAAGATTGTGTTCAATAACTATTATAGAGTGGCCTTTGTCTATAAGCGCATCAAATGAGGCCAGTAACTTCTTTATATCGTGAAAATGCAGCCCTGTAGTAGGTTCATCAAACACAAACAGCGCCTTTTCTTTTGTAACCCCTTTTACCAGGAACGATGCCAGCTTAATACGCTGTGCCTCACCACCCGAAAGTGTAGAGGACGACTGCCCCAACTGTACATAGCCTAAACCAACATCCTGTAGTGGCTGTAGTTTCTGTACAATTTTGGTTTGCTTATGTTCACCAAAAAATGCCAGTGCATCATCAATGGTCATGGTTAGTACATCGTCTATGTTTTTACCTTCAAAGGCTACTTCAAGTATTTCCTTTTTAAAGCGCTTTCCGTTACAGGTTTCGCACTCCAGGTGCACATCGGCCATAAACTGCATCTCTATGGTAACCTCGCCTTCGCCCTTACAGGTTTCGCATCGGCCTCCATCAACATTGAAAGAAAAATGCTTCGGCTGATAACCGCGAAGTTTTGATAGCTTTTGTTTAGAGAACAAATCCCTTATGTCATCATAAGCTTTAATATAAGTCACCGGATTGGATCGTGAGCTTCGCCCAATAGGGTTCTGGTCTACGTACTCGATATGCTTAATGTGGGAGTAGCTGCCCTGCAGCTCGGTAAACTGCCCTGCTTTTTCGCCCACGCCATCCAGTTTTTTCTGTAATGCAGGGAAAAGTATCTTTTTTACCAGTGTACTTTTACCACTACCCGAAACACCTGTAATAACCGTAAGGCAGTCCAGCGGGAAAGTAACATCTATGTTTTTAAGGTTGTTTTCACGTGCACCTACCACATCTACATGGTTTTTAAACTTGCGTCGTTTTTTAGGCACACTTATTTCCAGGTCACCATTAAGATATTTAGCCGTTAGCGAATCTGATTTTAGTATTTCTTCATACGTACCCTGTGCTACAAGGCGACCGCCATGCGTTCCGGCTTCAGGGCCTATATCGATAATCATGTCGGCAGCTTTCATAATATCCTCATCATGCTCTACCACAATAACGGTATTGCCCAGGTTACGAAGGCCTTCCAGCACTTTTATAAGCCTTTCGGTATCTTTTGGGTGCAGGCCTATACTTGGTTCATCCAGTATGTACATAGAGCCTACCAGGCTGCTGCCCAATGATGTGGCAAGGTTAATACGCTGCGATTCCCCGCCGGAAAGGGTAGAGGACCTTCTGTTAAGCGTAAGGTAATCCAGCCCAACTTCCTGGAGGAAGCTAAGACGGTTGTTTATTTCAACCAATAGCCGTTTAGCGACTTTTTGGTCATATTCTGATAATTGTATGCCGCTAAAGAATTCAATCAGGTTCTTTATAGGCATATCCACAAGATCAGATATGGTATGATTATCAACCTTTACATGGTTTGCTTCCGGCTTCAGGCGTTTGCCTTTACAAGCGGGGCATTTGGTCTTGCCACGGTAGCGGGAAAGCATCACGCGGTTTTGTATCTTATAGTTTTTCTCTTCCAGTTCGGCAAAAAAATCGTCCAGCCCGGTAAAGTATTTGTTTCCTTTCCATACAAGTGCCTTGTCACTTTCCGAAAGCTGAAAATAAGGCTTATGGATTGGAAAATCAAACTTATGGCTGTTGTTAACCAACTGGTCACGATACCAGCTCATACTCTCACCACGCCACGGGAAAATTGCATTTTCATATACCGATAAAGCTGTATTTGGTATAACCAGTTCTTCATCAATGCCTATAATGCTGCCATAGCCTTCGCAGGAAGGGCAGGCCCCATATGGATTATTAAAACTGAACAAGTGTACGTTAGGCTCTGGGAAAGTAATGCCGTCCAGCTCAAAATTACTACTGAAAGTATATCGCTTACCAGAACCCACTTCCTGAAGGAAAATTTCACCTTTACCTTCATAGAAAGCAGTTTGTATGGCGTCTGCAAGGCGATTGTAAAATTCCTCATCATCCTTTACCACAATACGGTCTATAATAAGCATAACCTCTTTGTTGGTAAGGTCGGTTTTGCCTATAATTTCATCCAGACGCAGCATTTCATTATCTGCCAGTATACGGGCAAATCCCTGTTGCAGGAGTACACCTAGTTTTTCATCCAGTGTACGGCCTTTTTCTATATGTATAGGCGAAAGCAAAAGCCAGCGGCTGCCTTCTTCCTGTTTTTTTATCTCCTCAACCACATCGGTTACCGTATGCTTCTTAACCTCACGCCCGGAAACAGGGGAGTAGGTACGGCCCACACGGGCAAAAAGCAGTTTCATGTAATCGTAAATCTCTGTACTTGTACCTACGGTAGAGCGGGCATTGGTAGTATTTACCTTTTGCTCTATGGCAATTGCAGGCGCTATGCCTTTAATATATTCTACTTTTGGCTTATCCAGTCGGCCCAAAAACTGTCGCGCATAAGACGAAAGGCTTTCCACATAGCGTCGTTGTCCTTCGGCATAAAGCGTATCAAAAGCAAGGCTTGATTTACCGGAGCCGGAAAGCCCTGTAACCACCACAAGCTTATTACGCGGAATGGCCACATCTACATTTTTAAGATTATGCAGCTGTGCGCCTTTAATAAGTATGTTTTTTTTGGGTTCGAGTGTTGATATATTGGTTTTTATCATAGCAAAACGGGTAATGCACAAAGATACTACTTTAGGTCGGAAATTTTTGTTAATGGTTTGGGAAGGGAATATGG
>CAMPIZ010000162.1 GCA_946886675.1 uncultured Flavobacterium sp. | reverse complement strand
CTATTATAGCCTGAATTAATTTAGGCTGTGCATTATCGCCGTCTATTAGTACGGATATATTATATTTATCCATTAAGTATTATTTGGTTAGTAAGGTATTGGTTTTTAGTAAATTAATTACATTAAAAACATATATGCAATAAAGATAAGCAACTATATGATAGTATTGTGCTCATTTGTGCCAAAGTTTTCGTTATACCGTAAAAACAGAGAGTTTATGAGGGATATGTGGGTAAAAAGCCGTACCTTTACCAAAGATCCTGAATCTTACCATGATAGTGTTGTTGTTTAGGGAAAAGGAAGAAAACTATCGTGAGACGGCATACTCTACAAATTTGCTCTAATCATGCATATGCATAAAAGCAAATTACCATGAAAATTTTAATCTTATCAATCTCTGCTTTAGGGATTTTACTCACTACTTATATTGTAACTAATTTATTAATATACGCCACAAACTTAGGCGACTGGCTATATTTTTCTATTGCCTTAACATTGCTGGCTATAAGCATAATAGGTGTAGTTCTTAATTTTGAAGGCATAAAAATTTACCGTAACCGTGTGAGGTTTATGTAATTTTTATAAAGCATCTGAAAAATGTTGACTCCTGACGGAACACCTTGCAGTATGACACACCCCTAACCCCTCTCAAGAGGGGAACTGTTCACTCATACCTGTTAAAAGATTGCCGCGTCTTACCTCCTCGCAAGGACTCTCATTAGGGCAGTCTTTTGCGAAGTGGAATGCAATGGAGCGTGACAACCTGTCTTATAACAACACCCCTAGCCCTCTGATTGCTTCGCCATCGCTAAGACTTCTGTCCTGTCATGTCGAACCGCAGGGAGACATCTCAATTTAAATTCAAAATAAAAGAAGAGATCCTTCCTGTCGTAAGGATGACATACCCGTTTTACTACTCCAAATACACAAATAATCAAATACACAAATAGATATTTTAGATATTAATGGTATTGCCAGTTATCGAAAATTAGATTAATTTTGCACTTTCAACAACGTAACTACTTTTTCTAATGATCCATTTCTTCGGAAACCAGACGAATACCGTTTTTGCAGTACAATCGCAGGGCGAACTTTCAACAGAGGATATTTCAAAACTGAACTGGCTTTTTGGGAACGCAAATAAGATAGAAAAATCCGCCCTGACGGATTTTTTTGTTGGTCCCCGCGCCACAATGATCACGCCATGGAGCACCAATGCCGTAGAGATTACCCAAAATATGGGCATACAGGGCATTGTAAGGATTGAGGAATTTGTAAAATCAAGCGAGGACTCTACGGATTTCGATCCTATGCTTTCGCAAAAGTATAATGGCCTTAACCAGGATATTTATACCATAAACATACAGCCGGAGCCTATACTTGAGGTTACCGATATTGCTGCCTACAACGAAAAAGAAGGACTGGCTCTTAGCCCTGATGAGGTAGAGTACCTTAGGGGGCTTTCGCAAAAGCTGGGAAGGAACCTAACCGACTCTGAAGTGTTTGGTTTCTCTCAGGTGAATTCAGAGCATTGCCGCCACAAGATATTCAACGGTACGTTTGTAATAGACGGTGAGGAAAAACCATCATCACTATTCAAGCTTATCAAAAAAACATCTCAGGAAAACCCTAACGATATTGTATCGGCTTATAAGGATAACGTAGCTTTTATAAAAGGCCCGCGTGTGAAGCAGTTTGCACCAAAAACTGCCGATAAGCCTGATTTTTATGACATTAAAGAATATGATTCGGTTATCTCCATCAAGGCAGAAACCCATAACTTCCCTACAACTGTAGAGCCTTTTAACGGTGCTGCAACAGGATCTGGAGGTGAAATTAGGGACAGGCTTGCGGGCGGACAGGGTTCACTTCCGTTAGCGGGTACTGCCGTATATATGACATCTTATTCAAGACTTGAAGAAAACCGTCCTTGGGAAAATGGTATGGAAGAGCGCAAATGGCTTTACCAAACCCCAATGGACATCTTAATAAAAGCATCAAACGGTGCGAGCGACTTTGGTAACAAGTTCGGGCAGCCGCTTATCTCAGGTTCGGTACTTACATTTGAGCATGAGGAAGAGGCACGCAAACTGGGCTTCGACAAGGTTATTATGCTTGCCGGAGGTATTGGTTACGGTAAAGAAGACCAAAGCAAAAAGAAAAAACCACAACCGGGTGACAAAGTAGTTATCCTTGGTGGTGAAAACTACCGCATTGGTATGGGTGGTGCTGCGGTATCATCTGCCGATACGGGAGAGTTTAGCAGTGGTATAGAGCTTAACGCTATACAGCGTTCTAACCCGGAGATGCAAAAGCGTGCTGCCAATGCCGTGAGAGGCCTTGTGGAGAGCGACGAAAACCCTATTGTTTCCATTCACGATCACGGTGCGGGCGGACACTTAAACTGTCTGTCGGAACTTGTTGAGGAAACAGGAGGTAAAATAGATCTTGACAAACTGCCTGTGGGTGACCCTACCCTTTCGGCAAAAGAAATAATAGGCAACGAGTCGCAGGAACGTATGGGACTTGTAATAGGCCAGAAAGATATTGATACCCTTAAGCGTATTGCCGATCGCGAGCGTTCGCCAATGTATGCTGTAGGCGATGTAACAGGCGACCACAGGTTTACCTTTGAGTCGGCCACTACGGGTGCAAAGCCAATGGATTTTGCCCTTGAGGATATGTTTGGCTCTTCGCCAAAAACTATAATGACCGATAAGACCGTTGCAGCTAAGTATGAAGATGCAGCTTATGACGAAAGCAATATACACCAGTACCTTAACCAGGTGCTTCAGCTTGAGGCAGTAGCCTGTAAAGACTGGTTAACCAATAAAGTTGACCGTTGTGTGGGCGGACGCGTTGCAAAACAGCAGTGTGCAGGCCCTATACAGCTACCGCTTAACAACGTGGGTGTTATGGCGCTAGACTTTGACGGTAAAGAAGGTGTTGCTACTACCATAGGCCACTCCCCTGTTGCTGCCCTTGTAGATCCTGCTGCGGGAAGCCGTACCGCGATTGCCGAGGCATTGAGCAACATTGTTTGGGCTCCAATGAAAGACGGACTGAAAAGCGTTTCGCTTTCTGCCAACTGGATGTGGGCTTGTAAAAACGAAGGTGAGGATGCAAGACTTTACCAGGCTGTTGAAGCCTGTTCTGACTTTGCTATCGAACTGGGCATCAACATCCCAACAGGTAAAGATTCATTATCCATGAAACAAAAGTATCCTAATGGCGATGTTATCGCTCCGGGTACTGTAATTATATCGGCTGCTGGTAACTGTAACGACATCAACAAAATTGTTGAGCCTGTACTAAAAAGAAATGGCGGTAACATTTACTACATTAACCTTTCTGGCGACAACTTTAAATTAGGTGGTTCGTCTTTCGCACAGGTATTGAACAAAGTGGGCAGCGAAGTGCCTACCATTAAAGATGCTGCGAAATTTAAAACGGCTTTCAATACCATTCAGGATTTAATAAAGAACGGCAAGATTGCTGCCGGACACGATATAGGAAGTGGCGGACTTATAACTACGCTTCTTGAAATGAGCTTTGCTGAGGTTAACCTTGGCGCAAACTATGATCTTACTGCCCTTAACGAGGCAGATACGGTTAAAGCCTTATTTAATGAAAACATTGCGCTTGTAATACAGGCAGACGCTTCTGTAGAGGCTGAGCTTGCCAAAAACGGCGTTGACTTCACCCTGATAGGAAAACCTGCCGAAGGTGCGGTAATCACGCTTAAAAACGGTGACTGCAGCCTTACTTTCGATATTAACGAAACAAGGGATACCTGGTTCAGGACGTCTTACCTGCTTGACCAAAAGCAAAGCGGTAAGCAAAAAGCGCAGGAGCGTTTTGACAATTACAAAAACCAGCCGCTTGTGTTTAACTTCCCAAGTCAGTTTAACGGTAAGAAAGCGGTTATAGATAACAGCAAACCAAGGCCAAAGGCTGCTATTATACGTGAAAAGGGTTCGAACTCTGAACGCGAAATGGCAAATGCTATGTACCTTGCCGGATTTGATGTGAAGGACGTTCACATGACCGACCTTATCTCCGGCCGTGAAACCCTTGAGGACATCCAGTTTATAGGTGCTGTGGGAGGTTTCTCTAACTCTGATGTACTGGGTTCTGCAAAAGGATGGGCCGGCGCTTTTCTTTACAACGAGAAAGCAAGGACTGCCCTGGAGAACTTCTTTAACAGGGAAGATACGCTATCTGTAGGTATTTGTAACGGTTGCCAGCTGTTTATAGAGCTTGGGCTTATAAACCGCGACCACGAGGTGAAGCCAAGAATGCTGCATAACGACAGCCACAAGCACGAGAGTGGGTTTACATCGGTAACGGTGCAGGAAAACAACTCGGTTATGCTTTCTACATTAGCAGGCTGCACACTGGGTGTTTGGATCTCTCATGGTGAAGGTAAGTTTGAACTGCCTTACAGCGAAACGGAATACAACATTGTTGCCAAGTACGGCTACAACGGCTACCCTGCCAACCCTAACGGTTCTGCTTTTGATGTTGCCATGATGGCAAGTAACGATGGCCGCCACTTGGTAATGATGCCACACATTGAGCGCTCTATGTTCCAGTGGAACTGGGCTTACTACCCGGAAGGACGCCAGGATGAAGTTACACCTTGGCACGAAGCGTTTGTTAACGCCCGTAAGTGGATTGAGAAAAAATGAAACTTCTAGATAATAGATGTTAGATGATAGACGAAGCCCCGCAGTGATGCGGGGCTTTTTTTATGAGGTTGTGTTAAAATAAAAGTGTTAAATTAGTAAACCTAACTTTTAACACCTTATCATATGGAAAATTTAAAATTAGAAAGCTTTTTAAACATCCCTTTTGGTTCGACACAAGAAACCATAAAAGAAAAAATAAAAGACAGAGATGGAATCATTGACACAGAAAACAGTACTCAAGAACATCTATTATATAATAATGTAAAGTTTGCTGGATATAATACAGAATTGATAATCTTTTTATTT
>CAMPIZ010000161.1 GCA_946886675.1 uncultured Flavobacterium sp. | reverse complement strand
TCCATGTATAGCTTAACCATGAATAAAAACCATGAAATTGTTTTTGTACCAGGAATTCTGAACCAAAAACCCTGTAACTGCCTGTAAGGTTTAGAAACTCAAGCTGATTTTGAAAAGCCTGTTCCGGTGTTGTTATGCCTTCTACTTTTTTGTAGAAATTTTCGATAGATACCTGCCAGCTTTTATTCCTGTAATACAATCCTGCCGAGAACTGCTTGCTGCGCTGTACGGGGATATCCTCATCATTGGCCAGTACCCATCTTCTTTTTTCAACACCTAAAAAATCCTGCTGGACTTCTGCAAGTTGCGAGGTAGACTGGCTTTTTACCTCTGTTAGGACTTCTATTTTCCAACGGTTATTAAAAGTATAATTAAGCTGTACCCTGGGTTCTAAAAGCATCATAGAAAACTGTTCAAGATAATTGGCACGCAGGCCAAAAAGGGTGTAGAATTTCTCGTCTTCGGGGTCATACTGCAGCTCTCCTATAAGTGCATGTGTACGTAAAATATTCTTTTCTGTACGGCTGTAGTCAGGTGTATTAACCATATCCCTGTTTTTTATACTAAGTTCGTTGTACTGATAACCGTATTTTACCCATACACCCGGCTCCACAGCAGTTATATTGGATAGTTTTAGTCCCGCATCTAAAATAGTATTCTCCTGTTCGAGTACCTGGCTGTTAAGCAGGGCTTCATTTCTTCCGTTTACACGGTAATAAGAGCCGTAAACGGTTATTTCACCATCATTGTTTTCATTCAAGTTTGTTTTAAAAGTTGCCGATCCACCCAGGCTTAACTGGGAAAGGCTGCTGTTTTTGGTAACCACATTTGTAGAGGTAATAGTACCCTGTGTAAAATCAAGATTATTTTTTATACCGATAATATCGATAAACAGATCGTTTTTATCTCCTATTTTATGATGGTACTGCCCTGTAAAATCATAAAAGTAAAATTCTTTATCACTTTTATAGTTTACATCATTTCTGTTGTTTAATCCGGTTACCACAGTGTTTTGAAAAATCCTGTTGGAATATTTGCTATAGGTGGGAAGATCCAGTATATCTGTAAAAGACCGTCTGGCCGACAGCTCCATTCCTGATCTTTCTGATAGTTTGATAACCGAATAGAAATCGGCATTTATCATATTTGCACCTATACCAAAACTGTTTTCATCAATATCCTGTGAGCGGGAAGAAATATCAACTACGCTGGAAACACTCTCACCATAAAATGCGCTGGTACCGTTTTTATAAATTGTAATCTGATGGGGCAGGCTTGGATTAAGAGCGGAAATAAGACCGAAAAAATGTCCTGTTTGAAAGAGCCTTATACCGTTCCATAAAAAAAGGTTCTGGTCGTGTGTGCCTCCACGTACATTAATATTAGAAACCGTTTCATCTATACTGTTTACACCTGGCAACTGCTGCATGGTTTGCAGTACATCGGGTTCTGTAAGGCCGGGAAGGATACCAAATTTTCTGGGTTTCATTACCAGGCTGCCATCACTTTTTTTGGTAATACCGGTGGTAAGGTATCGTTCTGCAACTATTTCTTCTAATACTGTAAGGGTTAGTCCCAATACAATAGTGCGGCAGTCATCAAATGATTTTGCACTGAAGGTTATAGTCTCATATCCGGCATTGCTTATTTCAAGATAGTCAGTATCATGGCGCAGTAATTCAAAATATCCTTTTTCATTGGTTAGGGCATGGTCATTATTATTAAGGTATTTAATGAGTGCACCTTCAATTGGAATATCTTTATCATCTATTACATAGCCGCAAATAAGCGTTTTGTTTACCGGTGTGTAAATGCTTATATAGTCGCCAAAAATCTTAAAATGCAGGCCTGTGGTAATACGAATGTAATCAAGTTTATCTTTAAGTGATGAATTTTCCTGAGGGGGGGAGATTTTAAAACCGCTTATCTGGGAATCCAGGTAACTGAATTTTACATTATGCTGTTTTTCTATCTTTCTCAGGATATCTTTTAAAGGCAAAGTGCTGTTAGTGTCCTGACTGCGTGCTGCATGGACGAAAAAAAAAAATAGTGTGAGAAATAAAAACAGCCTTTTGTCTAATATCATTCTGCCGATGAAAGGATAACAGTACCTTTATCTGCCTTTATAACTTTTAGTTTAGCAGTAGTAGATAATATTCCTAATGCTTCCTCAAGGTTATCTGTAGGCAATGAACCATTAAATGTTTCTTCCGGAGAAATGTTTTCTGCCTGAATTTTTATGTTATACTGCCTTTCAAGCTCTTTGAAAACATTAGCAAGCTTTTCTTTTTCAAAGTTAACTTCATTGTTAATCCATTCAGGCTGTATATCAGTGGTTTCAGGAATCTGAATTTTTTCCCCGTTCTCAAAGGTAACATTTTCACCCAGAGATAAAAAAACCTCTGCAGAATTATAAGTTACTTTTACTTTTCCTTCATAGCAGGTTACATCAAAACGGTTATCCCTTGCTCTAACATTAAACTGTGTTCCTACAACGGTTACTGTTCCCAGAGAAGTGTTTACATCAAAGGTTTTTCCTTTGGCAACTTTAAAGAAAGCTTCGCCCTCAAGCTCTACGCTCCTTTTTTTATTCCAGTTCCATGACTTGTATTCAGCCTGTGATCCTGAATTAAGAATTACGGATGAGTTATCAGGCAATAGGAATTCTGTTCTTTCGCCAGCCTGGGCAACTTCGGTTGTAATATTTGTAGTTTGATAATAAAAGGTAAGGCCAAGCGCGATAACAAGCACGGCTGCAATACGCACCAGCCATGGGCTGTGTAAACGTTTAACTTTTGTGGTTTCTCTGTTTCTTTTTGCAGTTATACGATTGTATAAGTCATCAGTATCGGTTTCGGGTGCACTTAATTGTGCCGAATATTGTTTTATCTTATTGTAAGTGTCAAATTCTGGCGAAGATTCAAATGCTTTCAGCTCACTTTCATCCATCTCTCCCGCCAGCCATTTCGCTAATTTTATATCCTCTTTCATGGTTTTTTGCTTATTTGCTTTGTGTAGTAAACAGTTATGGTTAAAAATACCCTACCTTAAATTTTCAATTTCTTTTCTCAGTTCTACCAGGGCGCCATGTATCCTTTTTTCAACGGCTTTTACACTAATACCCAGAATTTCTGCTATTTCATAATATTTTTTTCCGTCAATGCGATGTAGCAGGAAGGCGGAACGCTGCGCTTCCGAAAGTTTTGCTATTGCCTTTTGCAGTTTTGCCTTAAACTGGTCTTCCTCCATCAGGAATTCCGGATTCTCCGGTGTAACATTGGCAGAGTTATGCTTTTTTGCATATTCCAGTACTACTTTCTGGTGTGCTATCTGGTTTAGTGTAGTATTATTAGCAACAGTATATATAAAGGATTTTGCTTTTTCAACAGGCACATTTGCACAGTTTTCCCAAAGCTTTATAAAAGCTTCCTGTGTAACGTCTTCTGCCTGCTCTTCGTTTCCAAATTTATAGAACAAATAGTTTTTTAACGTTTTCACATGAGAGTTGAAAAAGTTAGAAAATATCAGTTCTTCACAAATGCTGGAAATAGTATTGTTTTTCATTTTCGGGTTTGGGATATTGTTTGTGAAATTATAAAAATTTTACAAAACAGGTAGGGAATTTTGTTCTTTAACTGTTTTAGTATCCGAAAACGGTAAAATATTTATGAAGCCTGACAAAGCAAAAGTATGTATTTTTTTTACAATGGCAGCATTGTTACTGTTTTCCTGCCAGAACGAAGAGGTAAACGTTAAGGAAGATGGCTCACAAAATATAATTACAGGTTCTGTGCTTGCGGAACAGATGCTGAGGATAGCACAAAACCCGATGAGCTATGACAATATTTTAGACAGTACAAGCTGTTTTTCGGTTAAGCTTCCTGTACAGGTTTTGGTTAACGGAGAAGCTGTTACGATTGAAGGAGAGACAGATTTTGAATTGATTGAGGATATATTCGAACAATCTTCAACAGATGAGGACGAAGTAACACATCAGTTCCCTGTAACTGTTGTATATACGGATTATACAGAGCAGATAATTGAAAATAATGCAGAATGGCTGGAAGCCGCGGCATGTATAAGTGCTGCATATACAGGGCTTGATTGCATAAATTTTAAATATCCGCTATCAATAAACCTATATGATATAACAAACCAGATAGCCGACGTGGCTGTTATGGAAAATGATATAGAACTGTATGGTTTTTTAAATAATATGCAGGAAAATATACTGGCAGAAATTGCTTTTCCGGTTGTTGTAATAACTCCCGAAGGAAATGAAGTCAGATGTAATAATAATGAAGTTTTACTTAGCGTTATAGACCAATATGCACCTTTATGCAGTGCTGTTGGAGGTGATTAAAAAAAGTATACATTTGAGTAACGAAACTATAATATCACCTAAACTATTTAAACTATGAGAAAACTGATTTTAAATTTTGCTTTGGCAGGAGTTTTATGCTCAGGTAGCTTAATGTCCTGCAGTTCTGACGACGACAGTCCGTCAGTAAATAATGCTAACATTACTGAGGTTGTAAATGCGGCCCAAAGCGGTACATGGAGGATAACGTCCTTTATAGATTCCGGTAATGATGAAACGAACCATTTTACCAATTACAATTTTACATTTGGTAATAACGGTGTACTTACAGCCGTAAACGGCGATACTACACAAACCGGAACATGGTCTGTAACGGATGATGACAGTAGTGATGACGACAGCCCAAGCAATGATGTTGATTTCAATATTGGCTTTACATCGCCTGCTGACTTTGCAGATTTAACAGACGACTGGGATATTGTTGAAGTAACGGCTGCAAAAATAAGCCTGATTGATGTGAGCGGAGGTAACGGTGGTACTGATACTCTAGTTTTTGAAAAAAACAATTAGATGGAAATTTTTCATGAATATTCATGGAAATTAAAAATAAATGAAAAAGGAAACTACTATTTCTATTGAATGGCTTAGCAAAAATTTTGAAAAATTGCTATGAAAAATAAAGCTTAAGCCATTCGCATAAAAGCCAGCC
>CAMPIZ010000160.1 GCA_946886675.1 uncultured Flavobacterium sp. | reverse complement strand
ATTCGTAATTATTATGAATATTGGGACAAGTTTTAGAATTGCATATAGTAATGGAGTTGATTTAGCGTACTATAGAGATAAGAAAGAATTTCTGGAAGATATTAAGGGTATAGAAGATGGTATTTTTCACTTGGAGTCACTAGAAGTAAATAGGAAATTAAGCTTTAGAGGTGAAAAATACAAGATTATAGATATTCAAGTAGAATTCCAAGGAATTTTGGATGGTGTCGACAGTAGAGTAAATATTAATGATCAGAAAAGTTTATCAAAAATTTTTATTGTAGTAGTTATATATGTTGAATAAAACATTGAGAATACAATGATGCAGTGGGAGCAGCTGCTGTCTTTAAAAAGGCAGGGTGATACAAGCAAGCGTTTACGCAAAGAACAGGACGATACCCGTTTGGGTTTTGAGGTGGATTATGACCGTATAATATTCTCATCGGCCTTTAGGAGCCTTCAGGATAAAACACAGGTTATACCGCTTTCTAAAACAGATTTTGTGCACACGCGCCTTACTCATAGCCTTGAGGTATCTGTTGTAGGCCGTTCGCTGGGCAGGCTGGTAGGCAAAAAAATTATAGAAAAGCATCCCTATCTCCAGGATATACATGGCTACCAAATGAACGACTTTGGAGCAATCGTGGCTGCTGCTGCGCTGGCTCATGATATAGGTAACCCGCCATTTGGACATTCCGGGGAGAAAGCTATAGGCGAGTACTTTAAAACCGGGAGAGGCCGTGATTACAAAGAGCATTTATCTGATAAAGAATGGCAGGACCTGATAGATTTTGAAGGCAATGCTAACGGCTTTAACCTGCTTACTTCTTCAAGACCGGGCATAGAAGGCGGGCTTCGGATTTCTTTTGCCACATTGGGAGCCTTTATGAAATATCCTAAGGAGTCGTTGCCAAAAAAACCTACTGCTAATATAGCCGATAAAAAATATGGCTTCTTTCAAAGCGATAAAGACTTCTTTAAGGAAGTGGCTTCAGAACTAGGACTGATTCCTAATAAATCCGGAAATGATACAGGCTATGAGCGCCATCCGCTTGCATATTTAGTAGAGGCTGCAGATGATATATGCTACACCATTATAGATTTTGAAGATGGTATTAACCTTGGACTCATACCGGAAGAATTTGCCTTGGAATATCTTATAAAACTGGTTAAGGACAGTATTGATGTTCAAAAATATAACACCCTTATAACAAAAGAGGACAGGATAAGTTATCTGCGTGCCCTTGCCATAAGCAGCCTTATAAATGATGCGGTAACCGTGTTTATAGAAAATGAGGAAAAAATACTGTCGGGTAAATATCCTCATGCGTTAACCGAACAGGGTAAATATACCGCCCAGATGAAAGACATCATTAACCTGAGTGTGAGAAATATATACCAGAGCCGTGAGGTAGTGGAAAAAGAAATTATTGGCTACCGTATAATTAATACGCTGCTTGATACTTTTTGTACAGCCTATAATAATAAGTTTGAAGGCAATGAAAGTAATTATGACAAACTGGTATTAAAAATGCTACCCGAAAGGTTTGTTACCGATAAGATGAACCTTTATGACAGGTTGCTGCACATTTGCCACTTTGTTTCTACACTTACCGACGGCAAAGCACTATTGTTATATAACACCATTACTGCCAATACAAAAGGCTAAAAAGTATAGCTGAGGCCAACACCAAGCATTTGCTTCAGCTGTACCTTTGGGCCTACGGTAACAACTTCACCACCTGTTTCTTCGGTAGCTTTAATATCATCATCATAGATTATGTGGGTGCCTATATTGGCTTTCACATATTCATTTACGGTCATATCCAGTTGTAGCTGCCAGTCCACATCTATATTGCCAAATTTATTTATATAATCTGTATACAGTGTGAGGCGGTGATCCAGCATTATATTTTTAAAAACCTGCCTTTTTAATTGGTTAGTAATCAATATACCTACCTCAGTTCTTGAATTTTTTCCGGATCTCAATAGGTTTCCGGCCTCGTCATAAATTGCTTTCTCCACACCAAATGCACCTTTATTGGCAAGAGTTTGGTTAAGTACAAGTGTTGTTTTGTTTGTAAGAGGGGAGAAATAGGCTGTTAGTCCTAAATCCTTCCTTACATATTCAGAACCTACACCCAGAAAGATATAAGCAGGAGAGAATGGTCCCGATATTTCATCGGTAGTATTAGGATAGGCATAACCATTGGCAAACTGTGTGCTGAAATTAAATTTGGCACTGTAATACCAGTTAGATAATGTATCTTTTCTATAGCCAAAAGTAGAGTTAAGTTGTATTTTATCATCAGTTTTTCTAACTTCCTGGCCTTCCTGGCTGTTAAGCCCGTAACGAAGTATAAGCTCGTTGCTCCAGCTTATATTTTTACGGCTGTAATTACGTATAAAGTCGGCCTTTACAACCCCGGCTATGGAGTTGTTACCGCCCACACTCCAGTTAATAAAAGCAACCTGGTTAATGTCAAGGCCCAGTTTATTTGTCCTTTCCCAGTAAGTTATGGAGTCCGGCAGTGATGTGGTTATAATAACCTGTGCATTTGCTTTTTGAAATAATGTAGAGAAAAATAATAACGCAATAACGGCTTGTATTCTCATTGTATAAAATGGTATATTAAATAGATGCGATGCAAAAATCGTTAATTTTAATAAGCTGAAAAAATATCTGTTAAGCTTTTAACGTCGATACCACAGGATTGTTGTAACCTACTGATATTTCCGTGCTCAATAAAGGCATCGGGAATGCCTAACGAAGTAATTTTAAGTGTATAGCCATGTGATGTGGCAAAAGCTGTAATACTGCTGCCAAAACCGCCTTTTATAACGCCATCCTCAACTGTTATAATTGCTTTATAATTACGCATAATATTATGCAGGACATCTGTATCCAATGGTTTTACAAAGCCAAAGTGATAATGGGAAAATAAATGGATATTTGCGGTATTGTTTAATGCTCTTATTACATTATTACCTATAGTCCCTGTAGAAACAATGGCAACTTCACTTCCTTTCTTTAACTGTTTCGCTTTTCCTATGCTTATCTTTTCAAAAGGCAGCTGCCATTCTGTGTTTTCGCCCCTTCCCCTGGGATAGCGTATTGCTATAGGGTGCGGCAGTCCAAGCTGGGCGGTGTAAAGTATATTGCGCAGCTCTTTTTCATTAAGCGGAGCATATATCATTATGTTGGGTATGCAATTAAGATATGCGAGGTCAAAAACGCCATGATGTGTAGCACCGTCTTCTCCTACAAGTCCGGCTCTGTCAAGACAAAATATTACGGGCAGGTTTTGCAGCGCAACATCATGTATTACCTGGTCATATGCCCGCTGCAGGAAAGTAGAATATATATTGCAAAACACAGTCATACCCTGTGTTGCCATACCTGCGGCAAGAGTTACGGCATGCTGTTCGGCTATACCCACATCAAAGGCTCTTTCGGGAAAGGCTTCCATCATAAACTTCATAGAGCTGCCCGATGGCATGGCAGGGGTGATGCCTATAATATTTTCGTTTTGTTCAGCAAGTTCAACCAGCGTAAGCCCAAAAACATCCTGGTATTTTGGGGGAAGATTATCATCGGCTATAGCAAGGAGCTCTCCCGTAAGTTTATCAAACTTGCCCGGGGCATGATATTTAACCTGGTTTTCCTCGGCTTTTTTGAGTCCTTTCCCTTTTGTGGTTATAATATGAAGGAACTTTGGCCCTTTTTTGTTTTTAAGACGTTCCAGTTCCCTTAAAAGCGCAGGTAGATCATTCCCGTCTATAGGACCGGAGTAGTCAAAATTCAGGGATTTGATCATGTTGTTCTCACGCGGGTTCTTACCTTCTTTTACCTGTGTGAGGTAATCTTTAAGAGCGCCTACGCTTGGGTCTATGCCTATGGCATTATCATTAAGTATAACCAGTAAATTGGCATCAGTAACCCCTGCATGGTTAAGGCCCTCAAATGCCATACCCGATGCAATGGAGGCATCACCTATAACGGCTATATGATTTTTATCCGGTTCACCTTTAAGCTGTGAAGCTATGGCCATGCCCAGCGCCGCAGATATTGAAGTGGAAGAGTGGCCTACGCCAAAAGTATCATAATCGCTTTCATCCCTTTTAGGAAATCCGCTTATGCCGCCAAACTGCCTGTTGGTATCAAAGTTTTCCCTGCGTCCTGTAAGTATTTTATGGCCATAAGCCTGGTGTCCTACATCCCAAACCAAAAGGTCCCGGGGTGTGCTAAAAACATAATGTAATGCAATGGTAAGCTCTACTACTCCAAGGCTGGCACCCAGATGCCCTTCTTTTACAGAAACCACATCGATAATAAAATCACGCAGTTCCTGTGCCACCTGTGGCAGCTGGCCGGTATCCAGTTTCCTTAAATCATCGGGGGTTTGTATATGTGAGAGTAAATTGCCTGACATTAGGGTTTATGAAAACACAAATTTACAATATAGTTTGCTATTTTTGAACTTTACACCCACTACAATTAATTACCACAATGACCGACCCAATTTTTACAGATGAGTATTTTATGAAAAAAGCCCTGCAGGAAGCCCATGAGGCTTTTGATAAAGGCGAGATACCGGTGGGTGCAGTTATAGTAGTTGATAACAGGGTTATAGCCCGTACCCATAACCTTACAGAACTGCTTAACGATGTTACCGCGCATGCCGAAATGCAGGCTATAACGTCGGCAGCTAATTTTCTGGGAGGTAAATACCTTACGGGATGCACACTGTATATAACACTTGAACCCTGCCAGATGTGCGCCGGGGCATTATACTGGAGCCAGATTTCTAAAATTGTTTTTGGCGCTGCCGATACTCACAGGGGATATCGTGTTATGGGTACAAAACTGCATCCTAAGACGGAGGTTGTGAATGGTATAATGGAGGCAGAATGCTCTGTTTTGGTAAAAGAATTTTTCAGGAAACGTAGATGAAATTAGTGGGTTGATATACAGTGATTAATGACGAATATTTTTTGTATTTTAATCATAAATTCTTACAATAATTTTCAGTATTTTTCAGTTAT
>CAMPIZ010000159.1 GCA_946886675.1 uncultured Flavobacterium sp. | reverse complement strand
ATTTATAACTGCCGGGCTTTTATCTGTAGGTGGCTTCTTAGTATTAAATCAGTTAATGAACATAGGACAGTTTGTTGCTGCCGAAATTATAATACTACTTATTATTAATTCTGTCGAGAAAATTATCATCGGACTGGAAACACTTTATGATGTACTTACGGCTGTTGAGAAAATTGGAGAAGTAACAGATCTTGAAATTCAGGAAAACAATGATACCAAAAAAATTGATGATATTGAAAATGATATTACAATTGAAACAGAAGATATGAGCTACAGATATCCGGATAACGACAAGGATATTATTAAAAAAATAAGCTTAAAGATAGATCAGGGTGAAAAAATATTTATTACAGGAGCAAATAACTCCGGTAAAACTACTTTGGTAAGGTTGCTTTCGGGTTTCCTCTCCCCTACATCTGGAACTATATATATAAACGACAACATTATAAAAAAATCTGAAAGAGAAAACTATAGAAATCGTCTGGGTATAGTTATGCAGGAAGATACACTTTTTGAAGGGTCTCTTTTAGAAAATTTAACCTTAAACGATCCAAAAATTACAAATGATGATGTAAAATGGGCTTTAGATGCTGTTGGACTTACAACAATAATAAAAAGGCTGCCGATGGGACTGGATACGCTGGTTAATGGCAGGCAGCTAACAAAATCGGTTACGCAAAAAATAATTATGGCCAGAGCTATTATAAGCCGTCCTAAATTGTTATTCCTTGAAGAGCCAACAAGCAGTATGGATACAGAATCTGCCAAAAAAGTAATTGATTTTCTAACCAGTGAGAAAAATAATTGGACTATCGTCATCTCATCTGTTGATGAATATTGGAAAAATTCCTGTAACAGGCATATATTAATGGAAAACGGAAAAATTGTTAATGATTTAAAAATTACCGGTAATGCTTAACATATCTGACAATAATCCGGTAAAAATGGAAAACGGTACCGGGGATGAAACAATAAAAATACTAAACAACAGGCCGCATTATAAAATCTTAAATCGAATTATAGGCCTTGTCTGCCTGGTAAGTTTTGTGGGGCTATTTTTACCATGGACGCAAAATATAAGGGGTACAGGAGCGGTAACAACCTTAAAGCCTGATCAAAGACCTCAAACTATACATTCGGCTATCGCAGGAAGAGTCGAAAAATGGTATGTGCAGGAAGGTGATTTTGTAAAACAGGGAGATACTATTGTATTTATTTCTGAAATAAAAGAAGAATATTTTGATCCAAACTTAGTTGAAAACACCAAACAACAGGTAGATGCTAAGGTAATGGCCCGCGAATCTTATGATGAAAAGGTAGATGCTTTGGAAAATCAGATGCAGTCCCTTAATAACGAACTTAACCTCAAACTTGAACAGGGAAGAAATAAGATAAAGCAGGCCCAGTTAAAAATTAAAAGTGACAGTATGGATCTTGCTGCTGTAAAAACACAACTTACAATAGCAGAAACTCAGTTTAACAGGGCTGTGACACTTAATAAAGACGGACTTAAACCTTTAACCGAGGTAGAAGAAAAAAGACTAAAATTACAGGAAGCACAGGCTAAAATTATAACACAGGAAAATAAATTACTGGCTTCTAAAAACGAACTTATTAATGCAAAAGTAGAGATAAACCGTATTAAAGCAGAATACTCAGAAAAAATATCTAAAGCCAATAGTGATAAATACACAGCCCTAAGCAGCCTTTATGATACTGATGCACAAGTTACAAAACTGGAAAATCAGTATGTTAATTACAGTATACGTAATGGACTTTACTATATTAAAGCACCCCAGGACGGCTATATAAATAAAGCTTTACTAAGCGGTATAGGGGAAACAATTAAAGAAGGAACCTCTGTTGTAAGTATAATGCCTGCAGGCTATGATATTGCTGTAGAAACCTATGTAGACCCTATAGACCTGCCTTTGATAAAAAGAGGTTCCAAGATAAGGGTATGGTTTGATGGATGGCCTACCATTGTTTTTTCAGGATGGCCGGGAATATCATACGGTACATTTGGCGGACGTGTAGTTGCCATAGAAAACTTTATAAGCCCTAATGGCAAGTACAGGGTTTTAGTCTCGCCCGATAAAGATGAAGAGCCATGGCCGGAGCAATTAAGTATAGGAGCCGGAGCCCAAACCATAGCATTACTGGAAAATGTACCGGTTTGGTATGAGATATGGAGAAATTTAAATGGCTTTCCACCAAATTATTACACTGGTAAAACAGCCGATAAGAGTGTAGCTGATAAAACGGAAAAATAAGCCGAAATATGAGATCAATTTATATCATAGTGTCTTTTATTGCTTTATTACACTTTCCTGTTTTTGCTCAGGAATTTGATAAAAATGTACTCACGTTTAGTGAATATCTGGGTTATGTAAAAAAATACCATCCGCTTGTAAGCCGGGCTAATCTTGAAATTGATAAAGCACAGGCAGGTTTAATGCAGGCACGAGGTGGGTTTGACCCAAAAATAGAAGTTGATTTTGATAAAAAACAATTTAAGGATACTGAATATTACTCTGTTTTAAACAGCAGCTTTAAAATACCAACATGGTATGGAATTGAAATAAAAGCAGCTTTCGATAATAGTGAAGGAGTATATTTAAATCCGCAGAACTCAACACCTAACCAAGGGCTTACATCTTTAGGATTAACCGTACCTGTAGGACAGGGGCTTTTTATAAATCAAAGAATGGCCGATCTTAGAAAAGCCAAACTACAAATTCAGCTGAGTGAGTCTCAGCAGCGCCTGGCAAGCCTGGATGTTCTTTATAACGCATCTGTAGCATATTTTAACTGGTTACAGCATTATAATGAAGTAGCTATGTATAATGAATACCTCACTTATGCAAAAACACGGTATAATGGTGTACTGCGCTTAATAGAGCAGGGTGATAAACCTGCTATAGACAGTGTGGAAACAGGTATATCTGTAAAAAACCGTGAGCTGAGTCTTGAAAATGCAAAGCTTAAATTAAATAAGGCCAGACTGGAATTAGCTAACTTTTTATGGATAAACGGAACACCGGTTGAGCTTTCTGAAAATATAGTCCCGGAAGCTAATCTCACATCAAATATTTCGGAAGTTTTAAATACAAACAACCTGCAGAGTACCGACACTATTGTGTCTGGCCATCCAAAACTTAAAATGCTGGAAACTAAAATAGAAATGCTGGATGTAGAAAGAAAGCTTAAGGCCAATTACCTACTTCCAAAAGTTGATTTAGCTTATTATTATCTTTCTGAGCCTTCCTATTTTGATTCTTTCAGGACAGAAGATTATAAGATAGGGCTCAACTTTTCTTTTGCACTTTTTCTTCGTAAAGAGAGAGGAGCGCTTAATCTGGCTAAGCTTAAACTACAGGATACCAGATTTGAGCTTCTACAGGAACAGCTCCAAATAAAAAATAAAATCGACGCACAGAGAGTAGAAATTGCTTCCCTAAAAAACCAGTCTGATTTAATTAATGACCTTGTACAGGATTACCAACAAATGCTTGAAGCTGAGGAAAGACTTTTTTCCTTTGGTGAAAGTTCAATTTTTATAATCAACTCACGTGAAAGTAACCTAATATCAGCTATGCTCCAGCAAATTGCTTTACAAAACAGCTTTTTAGTAAGCAATGCCGATCTATTTAAAATTATGGCTATCTCTCAGTAAATATCAGGAAACATTTAAGTTCAAAACCGGAATTTCATGAAACAGATGAAAAACCTAAGCTGTTTAGTTCCTAAATCCTATATTTGCAATACTACCAAGGCATTATAAAATCCTTTGATATTTTAGGTTAATACCTCATTCGTTTGGGTTTACTTTTAGCCTGTCAGGTATAAATTGATGAAAGTGAGTATGAGAAAAACCGAATATGCCATAGTAGATATTGAGACCACAGGCGGAAATGCCAGTGGCAGCCGTATTACAGAAATTGCTATTATCATTCATAACGGTTTAAATGTTACAGAGCGTTGGGAAACCCTCGTTAATCCTGAAAAAGATATTCCGCTTCCTATTTTTGCCCTTACTGGTATTAATAATGAAATGGTTGCTAATGCCCCTGTTTTTGATACCGTTGCAGAGAAAATATATGAAATGCTCAACGAGCGTATTTTTGTAGCTCACAACGTTAATTTCGATTATTCTTTTGTAAAACATCAGCTTGAACAGGCAGGATTTAAATGGACGGCAAGAAAACTCTGCACTGTACGAGCTGCAAGAAAAATAAAGCCCGGATTTACTTCTTACAGCCTCGGGAACCTTTGCCGATCACTGGATATACCATTAGTAAAACAACATCGCGCAGGTGGGGATGCAGATGCAACTGCAATATTATTTTCCCGACTGCTGTTGTGGGATACAGAAGGCGAAATTGCAAAAATGGTTAAAAAAACAGCTCAGGATCAAAGGCTTCCCCCTAACCTACCCCCTCAAGATTTTGAACAGCTACCGGAAAAACCCGGAGTATACTATTTTTACAATAGGGAAAAAAAGGTTGTTTATGTAGGTAAAGCAGTAAACTTAAAAAAACGTGTTGCTTCACATTTCAGCGGTCATAAAATCACTCCGCAAAGACAGCATTTTCTTCGCGATATCTGCTCTATCTCTTTTGAAATATGCGCCACAGAACTAATGGCCCTTTTGCTGGAGTGTTGTGAAATAAAAAAGCTTTGGCCTGTATATAATAAGGCACTAAAACGTTTTGAACCAAAATTTGGACTATACGAATACATGGCACGTAACGGGTACCGTTATCTGGCTGTTGGCAAAGCCGCAAAGCACCAGGTATGTATAGAAATGTTTAACTCACAGTATGACGGAGTAAACCTGCTTTTAAAGCTTAGAGAAAAATTTGGTATAGATAACAGGTTCTGCCATTATGGGACGTCTGATAGTGAGATTCCGATTCGACGCGATTTGTCTGATCTGCCGGAAGCAGATCAACATAACCAGCTTATTGAGGAGGCACTCGATTTTATACAATCCGGTAAGCCAAGCTTTGCGATAATAGACAAAGGCAGGACTATAGATGAGCGTAGCTGTATAT
>CAMPIZ010000158.1 GCA_946886675.1 uncultured Flavobacterium sp. | reverse complement strand
ATATATCATGAGTGTTCTGGTTAATAAAGATTCCAAAATAATTGTTCAGGGATTCACAGGAAGCGAAGGTACTTTTCACGCTTCTCAAATGATTGAATATGGCACTAACGTAGTAGGTGGTGTTACACCGGGTAAAGGTGGTACAACACACTTAGACCGTCCTGTTTTCAATACTGTAAAAGATGCAGTAGATGTTGCAGGAGCAGATACATCTATCATATTCGTTCCGCCGGCATTTGCCGCTGATGCAATTATGGAAGCTGCAGAAGCAGGTATTAAAGTAATAATAACTATTACTGAAGGTATTCCTGTTGCTGATATGATTAAAGCTTATGATTACATTAAAGATAAAGAATGCCGCCTAGTAGGCCCTAACTGTCCTGGTGTTATTACTCCGGGAGAAGCTAAAGTAGGTATCATGCCAGGTTTTGTATTCAAAAAAGGTAATGTTGGTATCGTTTCTAAGTCAGGTACGCTTACTTATGAGGCTGCAGACCAGGTTGTAAAACAAGGTTTAGGTATTACTACGGCTATCGGTATTGGTGGTGACCCTATTATTGGAACAACAACAAAAGAGGCTGTTGAGCTTTTAATGAACGATCCTGAAACTGAAGCTATCATCATGATAGGCGAGATAGGCGGACAGCTTGAGGCTGATGCTGCAAAATGGATAAAAGCTGATGGCAACAAAAAGCCTGTTATTGGTTTCATTGCCGGAGAAACTGCTCCAAAAGGACGTACAATGGGCCATGCAGGTGCTATTGTAGGCGGTGCTGATGATACTGCTGAAGCTAAAAAGCGTATCATGAGAGAGAATGGAATCCATGTAGTTGATTCTCCTGCTGAAATAGGTAAAAAAGTAAAAGAAGTTATTGGTTAATTCTTTTCAAGAATGTAAAAAAAGCCTCACAATTGTGTGGCTTTTTTATTAACTTAACTTTTCCAGTATTTCATTCAAATCAATAGCATTATCAAAAAAATCGCTCCATAAATCGCCTTTTTCTTTTACTCTTTCCGGGAGCGTCTTTATATTGTAATCTTTTACACTGAATTTGCTATCCAGTTCTTCCCATTCAAGAGGTGTGCTGGCGGTTGCGCCTTCCCTCGGTCGTAAGGAATATGCACATGCCATCGTTTTACCTTTACCGTTTTGCAGAAAGTCCAGATAAACCTTTCCCTTTCTTTTAGAAGGGCTTCTTTCCAAACTGGTTATATCAGGTAATGCGTTGTGCACATGCTGACTTATAATATGAGAAAAGTCGCGGGTTTGATTATAAGTGTACTTTGGCTTTACAGGTATAAAAACATGCAGCCCTTTACCTCCGGATGTTTTTAAATATCCTTTAATACCTATACTGTCCAGTATCTCCTTAACTTTTTTTGCAGTAGTAACTAAGTCTTTTATTGTTGCTTCATTAGGATCAAGGTCAAAAATAATATAGTCCGGATTATTAATACTGCCTACGCGGCTGCTCCACGGATTTATCTCAATACAGCCTAAATTTGCCATATATAGTAAAGTCTCTTTATCCTGGCACAGAAGGTACTCGATGCTTTCACCTTTTGATGAAGATTTTATTTTGCGTGTTTTTGCCCATTTAGGGGCTTTGCCATCCATATCTTTTTGAAAAAAGCCTTCATTTTTAATGCCGTCCGGATTCCTTCGCAATGATTGTGGCCTGTCAATTACAAATGGCAGTACATACTGTGCCATTTCATCATAATAATCAATAACATCACCTTTCGTAATTTTTTCCTTTGGCCAGAATATTTTATCCCTGTTTGTTATTTCAACCTTTTCTGTATCAAATCCCATGGTTTTATTGTTATCATTCTTTTTTGAACTATCCTCAGAAACTTTTTTTTCATTCGTTGTGCCTTTCTCTGGGGTATAATGTCCTGTTTTTTCCCTACTCACATCTTTTGGATCTTTATCAGTTCTCAATGCTATGAATACCGGATGCCTGAGGCTGCCGGTTTCTGTCCACTCGGAGTATTTAATCTGGGCTACAAGTTCAGGTTTTACCCAGTGTACCTTTCTTTCTTTTGGCTCTTCTTTAAAGGGGCTGGTTTTTCGCTCCAGTTTTTTAAGTTTTGTATGGAGCTCTTTAAGCAGTTCTTCATTAAAACCTGTACCCACTTTGCCCGAATATATAAAGTTACCATTTTCATAGTAACCAAGCAGGAGGGAACCAAACCCTACACGGGATCCCTGAGGATCTGTAAATCCACCAATAACCATTTCCTGCTCTTTGGTTACTTTAATTTTTAGCCAGTCTTTCGACCGTTTGTTCTGATTATATTTAGAAGAGGCTTTTTTAGCAATAAGGCCTTCACTGTTATTTTGTTCCGCTTTTTTTAAAGCTTTGGTGCCATCGCCTGTAGTATGTTCAGAATAAATTATCTGATCGGATTTTGGAATAAGGGCTTTCAGTATTTTTTTACGTTGTAGCAGCTCCAGCCCTGTTAGGTCAAATCCATTAAAATAAAGAATGTCAAATAAATAGCACTTGAGTTCTCCTTTTTCAGGATTATCCTGATAATACTGCAGCCATTGAAACCTACTGTTCCCCTTAGGATCTTCTACAACAATTTCTCCATCTAAAATGACATCATCATTAAAGATGCTGAAGGCTTCAACCAGTTCTTTATACTTAGAGTTGAAAGAAATTCCGTTTCTGGAAATCATTTCTGTTTTTCCGCCCTGTATTTGTATAAGTGCTCTGTAACCATCATATTTGTTTTCAAAAATCCAGTCATCATTGTCAAAAACTTCGTCAGTTAAAGTTGCCATTTGTGGCCGCCAGTTTTTTGGAAAAGATTTTAAAACTTTAGCATTTGCAACATCATCCGGGGTAAAACCCTGTACCGGTTTCTGCTCAATGTCAGCAAGTATTTTTTCTTTTTTTGAAGTATTTTTTTTAGGTGAGCTTTTCCATACATCAGAATCTTCATCTTTTTCTATCTGGTTTAATGTCCTGCCTGTAAGCACCGATTTTTGAGTAAATTCTTTTTTATCGGCATACTTATCTTTGCCTTTCATCAAAAGCCATTCGGCATCTTTCCCTTTCATATGTACCAAATGATAGGAGCCCTTTAGTTTTTCCCCTTTTAGTACAATTTTAATATTGCCTTCTTTATGCATTTTTTTTAGAAGCTTTTCGCTTTCCTCTACACTATTACTTCCTTCAGCCATATAAGTGCCAATATCCCAAACCATTACGGTACCACCACCATACTGGCCTTTAGGTATTGTGCCTTCAAAATCAATATAATCCATAGGGTGGTCTTCCACATGCATAGCTAGCCTTTTTATACTTGTATCTGATGAAGGGCCTTTTGGTACAGCCCAGCTTACTAAAACTCCGTTTATTTCCAGCCTAAAGTCATAATGCAGATGTGAAGCTGCATGCTTTTGAACTACAAAACGCAGTTCTTTACCTGTTTTCTTTAATTTACCTTTAGGCTCTGCAGTTTTAGTAAAATCCCTTTTACGATTATATTCGGATAACTTCATGACATTTAGTTTTTGATTGCTTCAAGGCTGGCTTTAAGCTGTTCCAGTAAATCGTCTTTTGGAGCTGTTTTTTTCTTTCTTCTTGGAGCTGGTTCTTTAGCTCCGGGTTTTGCAGCAGCTTTCTTTTTTATTAATTTAATCAACTCAGCCTTATAAGTGTCTTTGTATTTAGATGGATCAAACTTATCTGTAAGCTGATCGATTATGGTTAACGCCATATCTAGCTCTTTTTTTGTTACCTTAAGGTCAGACGGTATATTAACTTCATGTGGGTCTCTTAATTCATCATTAAAACGTATCTGGATGAGCAGGATAGCATCTTCTTCTACTTTAAGTATACCAAGATGCTCTGTAGTACGCATCACAAATTTACAAAGGCCTACTTTTTCCGACTTTTTTAAGGCTTCACGCAGTAGGGCATATACTTTCTTTGCTTCCTTTGCAGGTTCAACTATGTAAGGTTTTTCCAAATACTTAGATGGGATTTCTTCCTCTTTAATAAACTCAAAAATATCAATTGTCTGAGTCTTTTCGGGAGAAGCTTTATCAAAATCGCTCTTATCCAGAATTACATAATCGCCGTTTTCCTTACGATAGCCTTTAGCTATTTCATCCCAGGGCACTTCCTTACCGTCTTTTTTGCATACCCTTACATATTGTATGGGGCATTTATCTTTTTGTCTTATCATGTCCAGATCTATCCGATGCTGATTTGTACCACTGTAAAGCCTTATAGGTATGTTAACAAGTCCAAAACTGATACTTCCTTTCCATATTGCCTTCATAAATATTACTTTAGGTTATTGTTATTACAAAAGCGCTATGCCGGTATATAACCGGCAACGCTTTTAATATTGAGAATGAAAGTTACTTACTCACCTTCTTCTTCCTCTTCAGTAGCTTCAAAATTTATATTATTGTAAGCTGCTTCAGTTAATGTTACATCGGCTTCCTTCTCTTCAGATAAAGTTTCCTCTAAAAGTGCTGCTGCGTCATCTTCACCAAGAGTTTTAGCAAATGCGCATAATGTACCATAAGTAGCTATTTCATAATGCTCTATTTTTTGTGAAGCTGCTATAATACCAGCGTCTCTTACCGGACCAGGTTCAGTGCTTTCCATTATATCCTGACCTTCTTTAATCAGACCATCCATAGCTTCACATTTTTTTCCTGTAGCTTTTTTTCCAGCAAGTTCAAATACTTTTTCAAGTCTTGATACCTGCTCTTCTGTAACAGAAAGATGTTCTTCTAAGGCTGTAACTAGATTTTCAGACGTTGCATTTTTAGCCATTTTAGGTAAAGCTTTTAAAAGAGCCTTTTCTGCCCAGTAAATATCCTTCAGACTATCAACATATAATTCTCTCAAGCCTTCGGCAGCAGTGGATTTAGCTTTAACTTTCCCTCTTGTTGAAGTAGAAGAAGTGCTGGATTTTTTTGTTGCAGTTGTTTTTTTAGCAGATGTTTTTGTTTCAGTTTTCATAATTTTTATTTTTAATGATTAGTTTGCTTTCTTATTGTCTATAACAAAGTTACTCAACACATAAAGCCCTGATTATTAATTAAATCATAATTCTGTAT
>CAMPIZ010000157.1 GCA_946886675.1 uncultured Flavobacterium sp. | reverse complement strand
CCCTTATTATTTCTGGAATATCCAAGACGATAACATGATTGTCTTAAGAGGTCTTTGTTCATTTATATTTTATGGTTTTATCTGTAGTTTTATAATAAATACTATAAACAAGATTAAAATGAGAAGAACAAAAAGGACTTGAAAATCATAAAAGAGATTTCTCCTAACGTCGAAATGACAGCTTCTCTATAACTTTGTATCTTTGCAACTCTAAACGCTGCAACTATAATAAGCAATGAATATTAAACTGCTCGCTATAGGCAAAACCGATAATAAAGCCCTGCAAACCCTGATAGACGATTATACCAAAAGGCTGTCGTTCTATATAAAGTTTGAACTGGAGATTATACCGGATATAAAAAATGCCAAGAACCTTAGCGAAGCACAGCAAAAGGAAAAGGAAGGCGAACTGATACTTTCTAAACTCTCACCTACAGACCAGCTTATACTGCTGGACGAAAACGGAAAAACCTATAGCAGTGTTGGCTTTGCCAACGAACTGCAAAAGAAGATGAACTCGGGGGTTAAAACTTTGGTGTATGTTATTGGCGGGCCTTATGGCTTTTCGGATGCGGTGTACAGCAAGGCACAGGGCAAAGTATCTTTATCTTCTATGACATTCAGCCACCAGATGGTTCGCCTGTTTTTTATAGAGCAGTTGTACAGGGGCTTTACCATTTTAAAGGGGGAGCCTTATCATCATCAGTAAAGTATTTGATGATTTGGTAATACGTTTATTCGGACCCCTCTTTGATTGCTTCCTGCCTCGCAAGGACGGATAGTGCTAAAAAAAAAGCATGAGTTGAGATCCCTCCTTTCGTCGGGATGACAAGCGATGATGTCATTCTGAACGGAATGCAAGGGAGTGAAGAATCTCTATTTAAAATTCATCATAATCTTAATACATTCAACCGCTTCTTTCACATCATGTACCCTCAAAATATTAGCGCCTTTTGTTAAGGCAATGGTATTAAGTACCGTAGTTCCGTTAAGGGATTCCTGCGGGGTTATGCCCAGCAGTTTGTATATCATAGATTTTCGGGATATTCCAGCGAGTATCGGCATATCCGTCATTTTAAAAAGCTCCATTTTAGTAAGCACCTCATAGTTTTGCTCCAGTGTTTTGGCAAAACCAAACCCGGGGTCTATAATAATATCATCTATTCCGTGACTGTGAGCTTCGGCAATTTTCTGCGAAAAGTAAAACAGCATTTCCTTTACAATATCTTCATAGTCGGTAAGCTTTACCATAGTTTGCGGAGTACCGCGCATGTGCATCATTATATAAGGCACCTTTAGCGCTCCTACTGTTGGCAGCATATTTTCGTCAAGATTACCGGCCGAAATATCGTTCACTATCGCTGCCCCGGCCTCAACCGCAGCCTTTGCAACCGCCGCCCTGAAAGTATCTACAGAAATCATGGCTTCAGGAAAATGTTTTATAACCAACTCGACCACAGGTGCTATACGTTTTATTTCTTCCTCTTCTGTAACAAAATCGGCATTAGGCTTAGAGGAATATGCACCTATATCTACAAAGTCTGCACCCTCATTCAGCATCCTCTCCGTTTGGGTTAACAACTCCTTTTCAGACTTGTATTTCCCGCCATCAAAAAAGGAGTCGGGCGTGCAGTTCAGTATCCCCATAACACGGGGCCGGGTAAGGTCAATAAGGGTTCCTTTGCAGTTAATGGTCATAATACTTCCTTTTATTAAAGCCGCTTTGGGAGTTGGGTGGCTTTTTACTACATTTGAAAAAATTTCACACAAATATACACCGAAATGAGGAATACTTCTCAGGAATTTGATAAGGTAATTGCCTTTTGCAGGCAGCTCTATATAAACAAAATGAAGGATTATGGCAGCGCATGGCGCATACTACGCCTGCCTTCGCTAACCGACCAGATTTTTATAAAGGCACAGCGCATACGCAGCTTACAGGAAAACGAAACCCGCAAAATAGATGAGGATGAAACGGCAGAGTTTGTAGGCATTATTAACTACTCTATTATGGCGTTGATACAGCTTGAAAGAGGTATTGCAGAGCAGCCCGACCTTAATGTGGATGAGGCTACAAAACTGTATGATGAGAAAGTAGCCCTTACCAAAGACCTGATGGAGGCCAAGAACCATGACTATGGCGAGGCATGGCGTGATATGAGGGTGAGCTCCCTAACCGACCTGATACTGCAAAAAATACTGCGTGTAAAGCAGATTGAGGATAATAAAGGTAAAACACTGGTATCTGAAGGTATAGATGCCAACTACCAGGATATGATAAACTATTCGGTTTTTGCCCTGATACTGATGAAATTTCATCAATAACATGTCATTAACAAATACATGCATCCTATAAACTATTTTTGAGAAAACTTACTATATCATTATGAAAATACTTACACACATATCGCGCGTACTTGTAGGAGTACTGTTCATAATATCAGGGCTTATAAAGCTTAACGACCCGGTAGGCTTTTCGTTTAAGCTTCAGGAATATTTTAGTGCAGAGGTGCTAAACCTTGAATTTTTAATTCCGGCCTCCTTAGCTATAGCTGTGGGTATTGTAATATTTGAGGTAATGCTGGGCGTTATGCTGCTTTTGGGTTACAAAAGGGTATTTACCACCTGGAGCCTCCTGCTTATGATAGGGTTTTTCACCTTCCTAACATTCTACTCGGCTTATTTTAATAAAGTGACCGACTGCGGCTGTTTTGGCGATGCGCTGAAGCTTACCCCGTGGGAATCGTTTACTAAAGATGTGGTACTGCTATTACTTATCATTATATTGTTTTTTAACCGAAACCTTATCAGGCCAATATTCGGTCAGGTAGTTACCAATGTGTTGGTGCTTGCCAGCCTTGTTTTCTGCTGCTGGTTTGGGTGGTATGTACTTAACCATTTACCTGTAATAGATTTCAGGGCATATAAAGTGGGCACTAACATAGAGAAGGGTATGGAAATACCGGAAGGTGCGCCAAAATCGGAAATAGAGCTGGTATTTATTTATAACGTTGATGGTGTAGAAACTGAATTTACCGATAAGGAGCTGGATAAGATTCCTGCAAATGCCGAGTTTATAGACCGCAGGGATAAAGTTATCTCTCAGGGATACGTGCCGCCTATTCACGATTTTAGCCTAGAAAGAGAAGGTGAAGATTTTACCGAAGAGATGCTGCATGCGCCTAAGCTGATAATGCTAATTTCTTATAACCTTAATAAAGCCAGTGACGACGGCCTTGCAAAACTGGAAGCTTTTGCCAAAAAAGCGGAAGAAAATGGTTATAAGGTTATTGGAGCCACAGCTTCGGGCGAAGAGGTTATCATGAAAAAGAAAATGGAGCACAACCTTACTTTCGACTATTATTTTTGTGATGCCACAACCCTTAAAACTATAGAGAGGGCAAACCCAAGTATAGTAGTGCTTAAAAATGGCACTATAGTACAAAAAGCCCACTGGAATGATATTGATGAGGTGGTTTTAGATTAAGAGCAGAGAGATTTTAGTATTGAAAAAATAAAGCTATGGAAGACAACAAACCTGAAGTACAAACTGAAAAACCAAAAAGGCGTGCACCGCTTTTTGCCATGGCGTTTTTTTACATAATGGGATTCTTAATTATAAGAGGCGATTATGATACTTCATCCTTTGGAGGTGTTGTAATGGTTATAATAGGTTGGTTGTTTCTTATCCTCTCCATAGTACTGGCTGTAATAGTACTTTTCAGGATGTTTAAAGAACATTTTAAAAAGAAAGGCTGATGGCAAATGAACGAAGAATAAAGCCACGGACAATTTTATTGTGTATAGCTATGTATTATGTTGGTTTCAGGACAATACATAAAACCCATTTTACAGAAGGGAATGATATATGGTCCATAATAATCTTGGTATGGGCCTGGTTTATGATGCTGATGGCAACCGCTCTGGCCGGCATGTACATATATCAGGAGTTCAAACCCTTTTTTAAGAAAAAGAATAATTGATAAAGTACTTATTATATAAAACAGGATATGCGCTGTTAACGCTCTTTGGCGTGGTAACGGTAATATTCTTTTTATTTACGGTACTGCCCGGCGACCCCGCGAGAATGATGCTCGACCAGAACGAAAATTCAGAACAGCTGGCCATTATAAAAAAGAAATACGGGTTCGACCAACCTGTTTCAAAACAATACCTGTACTACCTTAACGACCTTTCGGTTATTTCCTTTCACAGTACTAACTCCGATGATTACACCTATCTTACCGATGGCAAGTATAATGCGCTGGAGCTGTTCACAATTGGCAATACCACAATTGTATTAAAAACACCGTATCTGCGGGAAAGTTTTCAAAAAAGCGGCAAGAAGGTAACACAGGTTATAGGCGATACCCTGCCTAATACTATTGTGCTGGCTACCTGTGCTATTATTATAGCTATTGTAATAGGTATATTTCTGGGTATTGTTTCGGCATTAAATAAAGACACCTGGCTAGACAGGACAATAGCACTGGTTAGTACGCTTGGTATGAGCCTTCCCTCCTTTTTTGCTGCCATTTTATTTGCATGGGTATTTGGCTTTTTACTGCACAGATACACAAACCTGGATATGACCGGAAGCCTGTATGAAGTAGATGACTTTGGTAATGGCAAATACATACAATGGAAAAACCTTATTCTTCCTGCTATCGTTCTTGGTATACGCCCGCTGGGTGTTGTTATCCAGCTTATGCGAAATTCGCTGCTTGAAGTCCTTAGCCAGGATTACATCCGCACAGCAAGGGCAAAAGGGCTTGGCAATGTGCGTATTATCCGTAAGCATGCCCTTAAAAATGCATTAAACCCTGTAGTTACAGCAATTTCGGGCTGGTTTGCATCCATGCTTGCAGGTGCTGTTTTTGTAGAATATATATTTGGCTGGAACGGCTTAGGTAAAGAAGTTGTGGAAGCCCTTAATACACTGGATCTTCCCGTTATTATGGGTTCGGTACTGGTAATAGCCACTACTTTTGTTATCATAAATATAATAGTAGATATTATATATGCTTACCTTGACCCCAGAATAAGGCTGGAATAGCATTACACGCTTTCTGCGAAAACGATATCATAACTTTTCCTTATCCAATCATACCTATTTATTTAATTTTAACCGATATTTGTT
>CAMPIZ010000156.1 GCA_946886675.1 uncultured Flavobacterium sp. | reverse complement strand
TCCTACAACCTTAACCATTTTGTCTATAACAGATGTAAGCTGGGAGTCAAACAGGCATGAATTGCGGTTACCTAATATATCTACAGATACTATAGGGTCTTCCGTATAGGCCAGGATGCCTTTTAATTCATTTTCTGAGGCTGTTTTAAAAGCGGCGTTTATTTCTTCTATACTTACTTCCCTTTTTACGTAACATGTAATATCAGTTAACGATCCGTCCGGCACCGGTACACGTATGCCGCTTCCGCCAATTTTACCGTTAAACTCGGGAAATATTTTTGTAAGTGCTTTTGCAGCTCCGGTTGTAGTAGGTACTATAGATTGCGCAGCACCCCTGGCACGCCTTAAATCTTTATGAGGCTGGTCATGTAGACTTTGGTCTGTTGTGTAAGAATGCACTGTAGTTATATATGCCTGATTGATGCCACAAAGCTCATTTATAACCTTCATCATTGGGGCAGCATTATTTGTAGTACAACTGGCGTTGGATACTATAGTCTCGTCACCGTTTACAATACTCTCGTTAACCCCTAAAACTACCGTTTTAATCCGGTCATCATCCGCGGGGGCAGAAAGTATCACTTTATTAGCTCCTGCTTTAATATGTTCATTAGCTTCTTCAAGGGTTTTAAACTTACCTGTACACTCTATAACATAATCAACATTATATTGTGTCCAGTTTATATCCTGAATGAGCCTTTTTCTCAGGTAAGCATAATTTATCCCGTTTACTGATACGGAATCGTTTGTATGGCTTACATCATAAGGCAAAATGCCATGTATACTGTCATACTTTAAAAGATGCGCCATTGTTTTAGCATCAGCAATATCATTTATGGCTACAACTTCTATGGAAGGGTGGTTAAGTAAGAGCCTGAAAAGGTTTCGGCCTATGCGGCCAAAACCATTTATGGCAATCTTTATTTTTTTGTCCATTGTTTATAAAAACAATTAAAGCAAAAAGCTATTAAAGAATATGTTTTTGTGCTTTGTATGAAGAACGTACCAAAGCACCACTCTCCACATGGCGGAAACCAAGTTCAAGTCCTATTTCCTCATATTTCTTAAACTGATCCGGAGTTATAAACTCTTTTACAGGAAGGTGTTTTTTACTTGGCTGCAGGTACTGGCCTATTGTCAATACGTCAAGTTTTACATCCCTAAGATCATGCATGGTTTGTATAACCTCTTCTTCAGTTTCCCCAAGGCCAAGCATAATACCCGATTTTGTACGGTTAATGCCACTGGCTTTAAGATAACGCAGCACTTCAAGGCTGCGCTCATATTTTGCCTGAATGCGCACCTCACGTGTTAGCCTTTTTACAGTTTCCATATTATGGGAAACAACTTCCGGGGCAACTTCAATAATACGGTCTATATTTCTTTCTATGCCTTGAAAATCGGGTATAAGGGTTTCAAGTGTAGTGTTAGGATTCATCCTGCGGATAGCCTTAACGGTTTCTGCCCATATAATAGAGCCACCATCTTTAAGGTCGTCGCGGTCTACGCTGGTAATAACAGCATGCTTAATGTTCATTAGCTTTATAGAGCGGGCTACTTTTTCCGGTTCATCCCAGTCTACCGTTTCAGGGCGGCCGGTTTTAACGCCGCAAAAGCCGCATGAACGTGTGCAGATATTGCCCAGTATCATAAATGTAGCAGTACCTTCACCCCAGCATTCGCCCATATTAGGGCAGCTTCCCGAAGTGCATATAGTATGCAGCTTATATTTATCTACCAGTCCACGTAATTCTGTATATTTTTTTCCGGTAGGCAGCTTTACTCTCAGCCATTTAGGCTTTTGTGTAAACTGGCCTCCCTGTGCAGTTGGTTTTGCAGTATCTAAAACAGTCTCCATAAAATCAAACTTTACGATGCAAAGATAAGGGATATTTACTTATAAACTATATTATTCCTTATTGTGTTACCAAAGCAATAAAGCAGGGTTAATACCCTGCTTTTATATTTGTCTTTATGGTTTACTCTATAACAAGTTTGCTGTTATATATTTTTGACTGCATATTTGTTTTAAGTAGATAAATTCCTGTCGGAAGATCCATAACTATATTATTTTGGCCTTGCGTGAGCTGTGACTGATTCACTTTTTGCCCTGATAAATTATAAACCTCTATAATAGCGGATTCAGGAACTTCAATAGTAAACGCTCCTTTAGAAGGATTTGGATAAACTGACGGACTTATTAAGGTAAAATCAGGGTTAGATAGATTACTGCACCCAAAAGGAGTAAAAATAACTTCGCCCAGTGTATCGTCATCTGCTTGGTGTGCTATAACTCCTTCAATATTTTCTGCTGTAAGCTCTTCACCCTCAATCCAGCAGTTGTTCACAGCATAAATTGTATATTCGGTATTGTTATACAAGGCATATACTTCTCCGTTATTTCCGTTTTCTGCAAAAACATTATTTCCCGGATTATAGTCTGCTTCATCAGTATTGCCTAAATTTATTCTGGCTGTACCTATAACGGTTATACCCCATAAATTCCTGCGTATCTGGTTATCACTTGCTATAATGTTCATTGTAGGTTCGCCGGATGCATTTAAGGATATTCCACTTCCTCCAAGCATCGGCTGGTTTTGGGTGTCGTTATCTTCTATAATATTTCCCCTTATATAGCCTGATGAATTTGCTCCTACAACAGTAATTCCATATCGGTTCTCCCTTATAATATTATTATCGATAACTAACCTGTTTACATTGCCCAGCAGGCTGGAAGCCGAGATACCGCCCACCTGGTCCAAAGAAGGATCGCCTATAATTGTATTGCCTGTTATCCTTATCGTGTCATTGCCGCCCGGCCCCATATTTATTTGCGGCCTGTTGCTGTTAGACTGATTATTCCCTTCCAGATAGTTATTGGTAAATATGGCTGAAACTTCCTGATTTGCACCTGAGCTTAATGCAGGAAGGTCATTAAACATAAAGGTAGAATTTGCTACAACAGGGCTTCCTGCCGAAAATGAAACAGCCGATCCGGTTGCAGCACCGCTAATATGATAGGAAACGGTACAGGAATCCATCTCAAAATCAGGTGTAAGAACTCTTATCCCGCCGCCATAAGTAATAGAAGTATTTCTTAAATATCCATATGAAGTATCTTCAAAGCGTATTCCCTCATAAGGCTGCTCTGGGTCTGAAGCTGTAATGGTAATTTCTTCCGCATCACAAATAAAGCTTCCCTCAACTGTAATGAGTACGCCGGGAGCTATTTCAATTGCAGCAACGTCTTCAATAGCCAGGGTGTCTGTATCTGCGATTATAATATCCTGATTAATAGTGTAAATACCATCTGTAAGGGATACCGACTCCGGTGAACCGACCATTAAATCATCCAGAGACCAAGATACACCTGTGTTTGGTGTAGTATATTGTGCCTGTGCGGTAAAGCATATAAAAAGTAATAAGAGTATTTTTTTATACATAATAACTGTTTTAAGTTGACAGTAAAAATACTCATACCCTAAGAAAAAGCCAGTTAAATGAAAGTTAAACGTACAAAAAGCCCTGCATTTGCAGGGCTTTTATTATTTTACATTTAATGTTATGGGCAGGTTGTAGGCCGTTCTTACGGCTTTACCGTCTTTAATGCCGGGCTTCCATTTTGTTTTAATGGATTTTAAAACTCTTATCGCCTCATTACCCATGCCATATCCGGGATCTCTTAATACTTTAATGTTAGACATGCTCCCGTCTTTTTCTATCACAAAAGACACAAACACTCTTAATGTCATTGATTTTTCTATGTTTGGCAGGTCAAACCCGTTTCCAACTTTTTTATAAAAAAGCTCTATACCTCCCGGAAATTCAGGGCTTATGTCAACCTTTACATTGTCGATTATAGAATCGTCACCCACACCTTCGGTTGCGGTTCCGGTACTATCTGCGTCACCTGTACCGCTTGGCCCTCCTATAACTATAGCGCCCTGTTCACTTCCCGGATTTGTCTCACTGCCGGGGTTGGCATGGGCAAGATCATCCATAGTAGGTAAAGTAACCGGAGGTGCAGTAGCTGTTACAACCGGCGGCCTAAAATCTACAGTAGCGGATACCGACTGTGGCGCGGCTGCCTGCTGTTGCTGCTGAGGGGGAGCAGGCTGCGGCTTTGGTGGTTCAGGAACAGTTTTTTCCTCAAAGTCAAATACATCCGGTAACGATGGTGCAGCTATAACAGTTTTTGTATCTGTGGGTTTAAAATAATTTATTAAAACAGGTATACTTATAAGCAGTCCCATTAATGCAATACCGCTAAATAAAGCGATTAATGTCGTTTTAGGATCTTGCTTACGTAGTTGGTAGGCTCCGTATTCCTGATTGCGGCCTTCAAAAACAAGGTCAATCCATGCCTGATCGAAAACGCTTACTTTTGACATAATAAAGTGATTTAGTTTGTTAATAGGATTTGATTTTTATACTAAAACGTTTTCGTTGTTGGCTTTATTGCAGTGTTTAACTTTAAATTATGATTATTCTCTAATGATTGAAGGGCCGTTTTTAAATTATATTTGCTAAAAAAATGATGAAGTTTCTGTATATATTGCTTTTGTATTATACTGTTTATTCTCAAAGCACAGGATTAAAATTTACCAGGCTAACTGAAGACGTGTATGTTTATACAAACTATAAACTTTTTTCGGGAGTACAATTCCCGTCAAACAGTATGTATGTGGTTACGGAAAATGGAGTTGTATTGTTTGATACCCCTTGGGATGAAAATCAGTTTCAGCCACTATTGGACAGTATAAAAAAGAGGCATAACAAAGAGGTAGTTTTGTGTGTTGCAACGCACTTTCATGATGATAGCAGCGCTGGCCTGGATTATTATAAAAGTAAAGGCATCAGGACCTACACTTCTAAGCAAACCTATAATCTATCTATAGCTAAAGGAGTAGGCGGTAAGGCAGAGTTTACTTTTGAAAGAGATACTGTATTTAAAATTGGCACTAAAACTTTTGAAACATTTTACCCGGGTGAGGGGCATAGTGCAGATAATATTGTAATATGGATAGATAAAGAAAAAGTTTTATATGGTGGCTGCCTGATAAAAAGCACCGAAGCGGTTGATTTGGGTAATCTTGAAGATGCCAGTCTTGAAAAATGGCAGGGAACCATAAAAAATGTTATGAAGAAATACCCAAAGCCTGCATATGTAGTGC
>CAMPIZ010000155.1 GCA_946886675.1 uncultured Flavobacterium sp. | reverse complement strand
ATTTAAATTTAGGCACTTTTCTTGTGATTTATTATAATTTAATTAGGATATATGTCATAAAAAACTATTTTTGTCGTTGTAAAATTTGATACACCATTTCTTTAAGATATTTTAATAATGAAAAAGATTTTATCACTATTAGTGTTGATGGTTGCTTTTGCCTCATGCGAAGAAGATATTCAATTTAACAATCCGGCTGTTCAGGGTCTGAAAGACAATGAGTTATGGAGAGCTGCCAATTTTTCAGCTATGATAGGAGGAGACGGATCGTTAACAATAATAGCCGATAATGGTTTTGAAACACTTACGCTAAGGACAGCATCAACCGATCCGGGAGAGTATGAACTGGGTATTAATGAGCAAAACAAAGCCTCATTTGTGCTTTACCTTGAAGATGAGGGCATAGAGATGTCTTACCAGACAGGCACAGGAGTAGGGGATGGTTTGATAGTGATAAGCGGTAATCCTGCAGAGACTAATTTGGGTCAGGGTTTTATATCAGGAACTTTTCGTTTTAATGCGTTTAACGGGTCAGGAAATGTGCTGAATTTTGCAGATGGCGTATTTTATAAAGTACCTGTTATGCCTTCAAACTAAAAAAATATTACTACACAATATAGAGCCGCTGTTAAAGCGGCTTTTTTATTATGCAATAAAAAGGCGTTACTAAAACGTTAAGTGTTTGCCGTTATGATTTTTAATGTTAACACAGTAATTTTTGTTTCGCTATTGACTTAAAAAATGTATTTTTGAAAAAGTGCATTAAAAGCACTTCTTTTAATCTAACTCCCAAATTTATAACCGGTTATGTACCTGATTTTTGATACCGAAACCACCGGATTACCCAAACGATGGGATGCTCCCGTTACTGATACCGATAACTGGCCCCGCTGTATACAGATAGCATGGCAGCTGCATGATGATATGGGGCAGCTTATAGAGCATCAGGATTATCTTATCAAGCCGGATGGCTTTAATATACCTTATGACGCAGAGCGTATACATGGTATATGTACAGAACTGGCGATGGAGCAGGGTGAGGATCTCAGGGAGGTGCTGGAAAAGTTTAATGCCGCCATGGCAAAATCAAAATTTATTGTTGGGCAAAACGTAGGTTTTGATGTAAATATTATGGGTTGTGAGTTCCACAGGTTTGGTATGGATAGCCCGATGCATGGTATGAAAGTGCTGGATACCTGTACCGAAATTACAGCAGAACTATTAAAACTGCCGGGAGGGCGTGGGGGTAAGTTTAAGCTTCCTACACTGACCGAGCTGCATGAATATCTTTTTGGAGAACCTTTTGCAGAAGCTCATAATGCTACAGCCGACGTTGAAGCTACTACCCGCTGTTTTCTTGAGCTGCTAAAGAGGGAAACATTCACTAAAGAAGAACTGGATGTTCATCCAACTTATTTTCATGATTTTAAAACTAAGAACCCTCAGCCAATACAACTGATAGGTTTAAAGCATATAAATCTTAAAACAGCTTCAGATGAGGTTAGGAAACGCCTTGAGAAGCTTAAAGGTGCAGAGGTGGTTACACCCGTTGCGCCAGAGGTTAAACAGGATTTAAAAGAGGTAGATTTTGTGCACCTGCACAATCATACCCAGTTTTCTGTATTACAGTCTACCATTTCTGTACCGGAACTGGTTAAGGCGGCAGCAAAATATAAGATGCCTGCTGTTGCCATGACAGACCATGCCAACATGATGGGGGCTTTTCACTTTGTGAGCAATGTGCTGAATCATAACAAGGTTGCTGAAGCTAAAAATAAAGCAGCTGTTGAAAACGGGGAGGAACCCACAGAGGTTATTATGAAGCCTATTGTAGGGTGTGAATTTTTTGTTTGTGAAGACCATAAAGATAAATCCAGAAAAGATAACGGATACCAGATCGTTATGCTGGCCAAAAACAAAAGAGGCTATCATAATCTGGCAAAAATGTCGTCTATAGCTTATACTGAAGGTTTTTATTATGTGCCGAGAATAGATAAACGTGTTATACAGCAATATAAAGAGGATGTAATTGTTTTATCGGGCAACCTGTATGGGGAAATACCTAATAAGATACTTAATATTGGCGAGAACCAGGCGGAGGAAGCCCTGCTGTGGTGGAAAGCACAGTTTGGCAGTGATTTTTACATTGAGCTTATGCGTCACGGGCAGGAAGATGAAAACCGTGTAAACGATTCGCTTGTCAGGCTGGCCAGGAAGCATGAGGTAAAACTGATTGCTACAAACAATACCTATTATGTAGATAAAGATGATGCTCATGCCCACGACATTTTATTGTGTGTAAAGGATGGGGAAAAGCTCGCTACGCCAAAAGGCCGTGGCCGTGGTTTCCGTTATGGACTTCCCAATAATGAATATTATTTTAAGCCGGGTGAAGAGATGAAAAATCTCTTTACCGATGTGCCCGATGCTATTATAAACATTCAGGAAATTGTAGATAAGGTAGAAACATATTCGCTTTACCGCGATGTACTCCTTCCTAAATTTAATATACCGGCAGAGTTTCAGGTAGCGGAAGATAATGAGGATGGCGGCAAGCGTGGTGAAAACAATTACCTAAGGCACCTTACTTATGTAGGTGCTGAAAAACGCTATGGCGAGATTACCGATGATATTAGTGATAGGCTTGATTTTGAGCTCAAAACCATTGAGAATACAGGATATCCCGGTTACTTCCTTATTGTGCAGGACTTTATTGCTGAGGCAAGGAATCTGGGAGTATCTGTAGGGCCTGGCCGTGGTTCGGCTGCAGGTTCGGCTGTGGCATATTGCTTAGGGATTACCAATATCGACCCTATTGCATACGATCTGCTATTTGAGCGTTTCCTTAATCCTGACCGTATATCGATGCCCGATATTGATATTGACTTTGATGATGAAGGCCGTGGGCGTGTTATGGATTATGTAATTAACAAGTATGGGGCTAACCAGGTAGCACAAATTATTACTTATGGTACCATGGCGGCAAAATCGTCTATTCGGGATACTGCTAGGGTGTTGGACCTCCCGTTATTTGAAGCTGATAAAATAGCCAAGCTTATCCCTAATATGAAACTGGCTAAGATATTCGATCTTGATGCTGCCGCACTAAGAAGTTCGCTTCGCTCAGAAGAGTTTGAACGTGTGCAGGAACTGCTTTCTATGGCAGATGGTGGCGACCTGAGCTCTGAAACTATTCAGCAGGCAAAGGTGCTCGAAGGTTCGTTAAGGAACACAGGTATACACGCATGCGGGGTTATCATTACTCCGGATGATATTACAAACTTTGTTCCCGTATCTGTAGCAAAGGATTCCGATCTTTATGTTACTCAGTTCGATAACTCTGTAGTAGAGAGCGCAGGGCTTTTAAAAATGGACTTTCTGGGGCTAAAGACCCTTACCCTTATAAAAGATACGGTTAAGCTCGTTAAATACCGTACAGGTATTGAGCTTGATCCTGATAATTTCCCTATAGACGACCAGAAAACCTATGAACTTTTCCAGCGTGGAGAAACTGTAGGTATATTTCAGTATGAATCGCCTGGTATGCAAAAATACATGAAGGAACTAAAGCCTACTGTATTTGCCGACCTTATTGCCATGAACGCATTGTACCGGCCGGGGCCGCTGGAATATATTCCGAGTTTTATCCGCAGGAAAAATGGCGAGGAAGAAATTAAATATGACCTTGATGCCTGTGAGGAATATCTGAAAGAGACCTATGGTATTACGGTATACCAGGAGCAGGTGATGCTGCTGTCGCAAAAACTGGCAGGCTTTACAAAAGGTGAAGCCGACGTTCTTCGTAAAGCGATGGGTAAAAAGCAAAAGGATGTACTGGATAAAATGAAACCCAAGTTTGTGGAACAGGCTGCTGCAAAGGGCCATGATGCCACAGTACTTGAAAAGATATGGAAAGACTGGGAAGCTTTTGCAAGTTATGCTTTCAATAAGTCGCACTCTACCTGCTATGCCTGGGTGGCATACCAGACGGCATATTTAAAAGCGCATTACCCGGCAGAGTATATGGCGGCAGTACTTTCTAACAACATGAATGATATTAAGCAGGTTTCTTTCTTTATGGAAGAATGTAAGCGTATGGGTTTGCAGGTACTGGGGCCTGATGTGAATGAATCCTTCTATAAGTTTACGGTAAACGACCAGAATGCAGTACGTTTTGGTATGGGTGCTATTAAAGGTGTGGGTGCCGGTGCAGTAGATACCATTGTTGCAAATCGTAAAGAAGGTAAATACAGGTCTATTTTTGATCTTGCCAAGCGTATAGATCTGCGTGCTGCAAACAAAAAAGCATTTGAAAACCTGGCGTTGGCAGGCGGATTCGACTGTTTTGCAGAAACGCACAGGGGGCAGTATTTTCATGACGATGGCGAAAATATAACCTTTTTGGAAAAAGCCATCCGCTATGGTGCCAAGTATCAGGAGAATGAAAATTCATCGCAGGTAAGTCTTTTTGGTGAAGCCAGCGAGGTACAGATACCCGAGCCTGTTGTGCCGCCATGTGAAGAGTGGAGCACTATGGAAAAGCTGGCAAAGGAAAAAGAGGTAGTAGGTATTTATATATCCGGACATCCACTGGACGATTATAAGTTTGAGATGAAGTATTTTTGCAATGCAAGGCTGGAAGTGCTTAAATCGCTGGAGCAGCATGTAAATAAAAACCTGAGCTTTGGGGGTATTATCTCTAATGTGCAACACCGTGTAGCTAAAAATGGAAAAGGATGGGCTTCCTTTTTACTCGAAGGATATGACGAAAACCATGAGTTCCGTATTTATGGGGAAGAATACCTTAAATTCAGGCACTTCCTGATTCACAATAATTTTACCTATATAAAAGTTATGGTGAGGGAAGGCTGGGTTAATGCCGAAGGGAAACGGGGAGAGCCCAGGCTGCAGTTTATAGCTATACAATACCTGCAGGATGTACTTACCACTTTTGCTAAAAAATTAATCATACAATTTAATGTTACCGATCTGCATGAACAAATGATAACGCATCTTAATCAGCTCTTTAAGTCAAACAGGGGTGATCATAGTGTGCTGTTTGAAGTTATGGAGCTGGAGCGTGTAAAAAGACAGGTTGCCATAGCTGCAGCTGCCTCAGAACAGCTTGATGGTGATGCGGAAGCGGAGTTTGAAGGTGAAATGCCGGACAGTGTAATGGCGGATGTGGAGGATATACAAG
>CAMPIZ010000154.1 GCA_946886675.1 uncultured Flavobacterium sp. | reverse complement strand
ATATTATATCTGTTTGTGGAGAGGAAGGTTTTGGTAAAATAAGCACCGGTCTTGCAATCTCATTTCTGTTAATAGTAATTATAGACTATGGCAGCGATATTACAGGTGTAAAAGAAGTCTCTGTAAACAGGAACAAAAGGCAAAATCTCGAAAGTATATTAAGCACTGTCTATATGGCAAAAGCAGTTTTGCTTATTGCTGTTATCATTGTTATGATGGTATTATATTATACTATTCCCTTTTTTAATAAAGACAAAGAATTATACTTACTGGCATTGCCTATACTTGTTGGGCAGTTTATAAACCCTACCTGGTTTTTGCAGGGAGTTGAAAATTTTAAGTGGATTACCATTCTTAATATACTTTCAAAAGTTATTTACGCTGCCGGAGTATTTTGTTTTATAAAGCAGCCCCAGGACTATATTTATGCAAATCTTTGGTGGGCATTGGGTATGATTATAGCCAATACCATTGCATTTGTATACCTTAAAATACATTACAAATTAGACTTGAAAAATATACGTTTAAGTGAAGTTAGAAACTATCTTAAAGATAATTTCTCAATTTTTAGTTCTCAAATTGTACTATCCCTGCAAATGTACAGTCCGGTAATATTAATAAAGTTCTTTATGGGCGATGCCGCAGCCGGTATATATGCCGTAGTAGAAAGGGTAGTGATTATGTTTAGGACATATATTTTACTGTTTTTTAATTTTGTTTTCCCCCAAGTATGCTATCTGCTTGAAAGCAATGTTAAAAAAGCACTGCGGTTCTGGAAGTTGTTTAATGGAGCCAATTTTGCATTTATAATTATTGCAATGTGTACATTGTTTATATTCTCAAAACAGGTAGCAATATATTTTAAAGCTCAGTCTGTTGAGGAAATCTCTCAATTGCTGCGCCTGGGAATATTGTTGCCCCTTGCTTTTGCACTATCGGTACCTTTAAAACAGTTGGTTTTAGGCTGGAATTATAATAAGCAGTATACACGTATTACGGTAATAATGGTTATACTTAATCTTATTGCTATAGTTGCTGTTATGCCTATTTATAAATTACAAGGGGTTTTGGTGACATTTATTGTAACGGAAATAGTAACCGCGCTTTTGTTTTTAAGCGTTATTAAAAACAGGCTTAAATCTGCAGATTAGAAAAACTATTGTACTTTTGAGACTATATCATAATTGGGAATGACGAAAAAATTATTTCAGAAACTTCTTCACAAATCGGGTAAAACTTATACCATAGATCCCGCTATTCCCGATGTTTTTTTTCGCATGATATTATTTCAGAGAATCTTTATGCTGGTTAGGGGATACCTTAAGCTGGGCAAAAAAATATATATAGGGAGAGGTTGCTGCATAACCAATAAAAGCAACATTGATTTTGGCAAAAATGTAACTATTGCACATAATACAAAAATAGATGGTTTTGCCAGCCGCAGGCTTTCAATAGGAGATGGCAGCAGTATTGGGGCATATTCGCTGGTAAGCTGTACCAGCCATCCTTCCAAATACGGCATAGGATTAATAATAGGCCGGAATTCTGCAATGGGCCGGTTTACTGAGTTTGGTGCTGCCGGAGGTATTGAAATAGGAGATGATGTTATCATGGGTTCTTACATCAGCTTTCATTCGGAGAATCACAATTTTACCGACGCAACAAAATTAATACGGGAGCAGGGGGTTACTTCTCAAGGTATTAAAATAGGCAACAATGTATGGGTTGGCGCAAAAGCCACTTTTTTAGATGGATGTGTTGTGGGCGATAATTGTGTAGTGGCAGCCGGAGCTGTTGTAAATAGTGTTTTTCCCAGTAATTGTGTAATTGGCGGAGTGCCTGCCAAAATTATAAAGACGATATAAATGGGGCTTAAAATAAAGAAACAGCGTATTTATGAGCTCTTGTTTATGGCCTGTATTATTGTACCCTATTTTAATATATATGAAGCTACTTTTTTAGTCTGGAGTGTTACAGCGTTACTTACCCTAAGAAAAAAATACAGCCTCACGATACTAAAACAATTAGTTTGCTTTACAGCCATTTTGTTGATTGCACTTGCAGTGAGCCTTTTTGATTTTCCTGAACCCTATGCGTTTGGAAGGGATTTTGCCTACATGCTCAAGCCCATATTGGGCCTGTTTATTGGCTATCAAATATGTAAGGAGTATTTTGATAACCCTCTCAATATTATTATAAGGACAGCGGTATTGTTAGCGGTTTTTCATGTTTTTAATCTGGCATATGCGTTTATTTTTCTTCATTCAAGAACAATAGTTGAGCTTCGCATGTATACCGGATATTTTAGTGACTTTGAGGTATACGCCATCATAATACTGCTTTTCCGGAAGCAGCTTGGCCTTGAGATATCTGATAAAAGAGTAAAACTGTTTTTGCCAATACTTATATTTTCTACGGCTTTATACCTTGCACGCAGTAACTTTATACAGTTTGCCATATTGTATATAGCCATGAAAGGTTATTTTGTAATAAACAGGCGTTCGGTTACGGTACTTGTTTTGTCGGCTGTTATATTGGGAGGCGGATATGCGATAATTTATAATTCTAATCCCAGCCGCACAAAAGGCATAGAAGCATTTTTTTATAAAGTGAAAAATGCACCGCAGGAAGCATTTAAAACCTACGTTAACAAAAATGACTGGAGAGACCTTAATGACAATTACCGGTCCTATGAAACTATAAAAACCGTGCAGCAGGTAACAGCCGAAGGTACTGTAACGACTATTTTTGGCAAAGGCCTGGGTTCAGTAACAGATTTAAGAAAAGAAATGTGGCTGCAAACCAGCTACATGAGGTTTATTCCTTTTTTACACAATGGTTTTACAACAGTTTTTCTTAAGTCAGGACTTCTTGGGGTTCTTATCCTTTTGATCTCAATTTTTTTACTGTTTAAAAACAAACCGTCTAACGACTCTGTGATTACAAATATTAATTTCCTTATTGTAGGTACGGGGGTTTATCTTATTGTTTCCTACTGGGTTTTCATGGGCTTCTATTTTACTGTAGACACCAAGGCTGTTATATTTGCTTTTATGGTAAGGTACAGAGAAAATTTAGCGAAAGCAGCAACAACTATCATCAGGTGAAAAATATCCTAATAATACATCAGTCGGCAGAAATGTATGGATCAGACAGGATGCTGTACCTTACTGTTACTGGCCTTGATACATCGGAGTTTTTCCCAGTAGTGGTATTGCCGGCGGAAGGCCCTCTTAAAACCGAACTGGAAAAAAAGGGTATAAAAGTTGTAGTTGCCCCGGTATTGAAAGTATATCGGAAGATGTTTACCCCTGGTAACTTATTGGGTTTTTTAAGGGATATAAAAAAAGCGGTTGAGATACTCGACAGCCTTCACAAAACTTACAACTTTCAGATTGTTTACTCCAATACACTGGCCGTTTTACTGGGAATAGTATATGCACGCAAAAGAAAGATAAAGCATCTGTGGCATGTCCATGAAATTATAGTGCACCCTAAAATATTTGCCAATACATACCCAAAACTGCTTAATAGATTTGCCGATATAGTAATATGTAATTCTAAAGCTACACTTGATAATCTTGTAAAAAGAAAACCGGAATTATTTAAAAAAGCGCAGGTTATTTATAACGGCCCCGTTTTTTTTAAAGAGGAAAATAGCATAGCATTAAAAAGCAATTACGGATTTGAGGAAGAAGATATTGTAATAACCCTTGCAGGAAGGATAAGCAGGCTGAAAGGACATAAATGGCTGTTGGAAACTTTTTCGAAATACCTGAAACAAACACCTGCAAAGCTTTTATTTGTAGGATCGCCTGTGCCGGGACAGGAATTTTATCTTACAGAAACTAATAGTATAATACAAAGGGAAGGGCTGGAAGGCAGCGTAAAAATTATACCATATATAAACAGCCTTAATGCTATATGGCAAATTACCGATATTGCTGTTATGCCATCTACAGAGGCAGAATCATTTGGGCTTGTAGCGCTTGAAGCCATGCTGTCTCAAAAACCCGTGGTAGGTTCCCGCCATGGGGGTCTGGCAGAGATTGTTCTTGATAATGAAACAGGCTTTTTGGCTGAACCGGGTAATGAAAAACAACTTGCAGATGCTCTTTTAAAACTTATAGGAGATGAAAAGCTCAGGAGGCAGTTTGGTTCTGATGGATATAAAAGGGCTAAAGAGGTATTTTCATCCGAAAAATATATAGAAAGCATTACGAATGCTCTGCAAAATCTCTAGCCGTCTTTGAGCCAGCAAGTTGTTAAAAAAAAGTATATTTGCGTTCCTGAAAAAGAAAAAATGAAAGTAGCCATATTAGGAACAAGAGGGGTGCCCAACTACTATGGGGGATTTGAGCAGTTTGCAGAATACTTTTCGGCCTATCTTGCAGAAAAAGGCCACGAAGTATATGTTTACAACAGCCATAATCATCCCTATCAGGAAAAAATGTTTAAAGGAGCGCATATCATACATAAACACGATCCGGAATATAAAATGGGAACCTTTGGACAGTTTATTTATGACTACAACTGCATTATAGACTCACGAAAAAGGAAATTTGATATTATACTCCAGCTGGGTTATACCAGTAGCTCCATATGGTTTTTTTTGCTTCCTAAAAAACCTGTTATAATAAGCAATATGGACGGACTGGAATGGAAACGTTCCAAATACTCTGCCCCGGTGAGGCAGTTCCTTAAGTTTGCGGAAAGGCTTGCAGCTTTAAGCAGCGATTATCTGATTGCAGATTCGCTAGGAATACAGAAGTCTTTAAAAAAACGCTACAGAAAAGATTCGGAGTATATTGCCTATGGGGCACATCTATTTGAAAATCCGGATATTGAAGTTATTAAAGAATATGATATTTTACCTGAAAACTATGATATGGTTATGGCCCGTTTTGAGCCCGAAAATAACATAGACATGGTACTTGAAGGGATTGTACAAAATAACGAACCTACTCCTATACTTGTAATAGGCAATCATAATACAAAATATGGTAAATACCTTAAGGATAAATATGCAGGATATTCAAAGATAAGGTTTATGGGGGGGATCTATAATATAGAGCACCTTGACAACCTTAGATATTACAGCCGTTTTTACTTCCATGGCCACTCTGTAGGAGGTACAAATCCTTCACTTTTAGAGGCTATGGCATCTAAAGCTTTTATACTGGCCCATAATAATGATTTTAATAGAGGAGTG
>CAMPIZ010000153.1 GCA_946886675.1 uncultured Flavobacterium sp. | reverse complement strand
ATCTTTAATATGGCATATATGGCCCACTGATTTTTTAACTTTATACGTCAATCTTTAAAAGCTGCTTTAAAAATGGATTTTTTGAATATTGACCCACGCCTTCTTAAATATTTAATTTTTAGTATAGCAGGGCTTGTAGTAACATTTACACTCGTTTTTTTTCTGCTTAAAAAAATAGGTAAAAACCCAAGGAATATACTGCCTGTTAATTTTGCAAACCGTATAAGGATTCCGTTACTGGTTTTTATTATAGCGCTTGCGCTCCGCATAGGTACTGCGAGCGGGGTTTTTGATGAAATGTACAAAGGGACTATTGCTCAAATAGCTACCTTGCTCTTTATATTTAGTATTACCTGGTTTCTTATAGTCTTTGTAAAAGTGCTTAAAAACTGGCTGGTGAGAAAGTATGATATTACCGCATCAGACAATCTTAGCGCAAGGAGGGTATATACTCAGTTTAGCATTTTAGAGCGTGTAGCCGTGTTCCTTATAGTAATATGCGCTGTCGGGGTGGCCCTGATGAGTTTTGAAAGTATACGTTCTGTAGGGCAGAGTTTTTTAGCATCAGCAGGTATAGCAGGTATTATAATTGGTTTTTCGGCACAAAAGGCACTTGGTACACTTTTGGCTGGTATACAAATAGCCATTACACAACCTATAAGACTGGATGATGTTGTTGTTGTAGAAGGTGAATGGGGCAGGATAGAGGAAATAACCCTTACTTATGTAGTTGTAAATATTTGGGACAAACGCAGGCTGGTAGTGCCTACAACCTATTTTATAGATACGCCGTTTCAAAACTGGACAAGAAATACTTCTGAAATTCTGGGAACAGTTTTTATATATACCGATTTTGATGTAGAGGTTGATAAAGTAAGACAGGAACTTACCCGCCTTTTAGAAGAGTCAAAACTGTGGGATGGTAAAGTAAATGTGCTTCAGGTTACCAATGCTACCGACAGTGTTATGGAGCTGCGTGCACTTATGAGCTCTCACGACTCTTCTATCTCATGGGACTTAAGAGTATATGTGCGTGAAAAACTCATTGAGTTTATACAGAAAAACTATCCGGACAGCCTGCCGCGCACTCGCGTTTCTATAAAAGAAGGTCCAGAGCAAAAAGAAACAATAAAAAACTAGAGTTATGGAAGAATATAAAGATTATTTACCACAAAGTATAGAAGGTAAAACTATATTAATAACCGGAGGTACTACAGGCATAGGGCGTGCTGCCGCAGTACTTTTAGCAAAATTAGGTGCCAGGGTAATGGTGTTTGGCCGTTATGAGAAGGAATTACAGGATGCCCTTAAAGACATAAGAAAAGAAGCTCAACATGAAGTATATGGCTTTACTGCCGATCTTGCGCTGGAAGAAAATATAAACCGTGTTTTTGAAGAAGCAGATAAAGAGTTTGAGAAGCTGGACGTACTTATAAATAATGCGGCTATAGGATATGGCAGCGTAACAGATGGAACTTATAAAGACTGGGAGTATGTAGTTAAAACCAACTTGGTAGGTTATATGGCCTGTACGCATGAAGCTGTTAAGCGTATGAAAGTGCAGGGCGAAGGGCATATTATAAATATAGGATCGCTAAGTGCGGAACGTAGGGAAGAAGGAAGTTCAGTATATGTTGCAACAAAATCAGGAATAAGGGGTTTAAGCGCTTCTTTAAGGAAACAGGTAAACCCATTGGGCGTTAAGGTAAGTCTTATAGAACCCGGCGCTGTAGATACTGATATGCAAAAGAAAAGCACAGAAGAAAAACAGGAAAAAGTACAAAGCCTGGAAATGCTAACGGCAAATGATATTGCCATGAGTATTTTATATACCCTAAGCCAGCCTAAGCGCTGCGATATTATAGAACTTAAAATACGACCGCATTTACAAAAAATATAAAAGCCCCAAAGGGGCTTTTTGCTTATAGCTCTTTAGTAACAATCTGCATGGTTTCCCGGCTTAGCTGCCTCACCAGTACTTCTTTGTTTTTTGTTACTGTATCGGCCGATTTTTCATTAAAGTGACGAATAGTATACAACGATACATCTTCATTATAAGTTACCTTAAACTTTTTAGACAATAAGGCTTTAAGCTCTGTAAAGTTGCCAAATTTATCATCTGCACATACAGAAAAGCTTATAGCAGAATTTTGTATAAGGTGTACTTTCATTTTGTATTTGTGCAGTAGTGCAAATATCTCACTTATGTTTTCTTCCATAATAAAAGAGAAGTCGAGTGAGGAAAGTGATATAAGGAGTTGCCCTTTTTTTACAATAAAACAGGATGCCTGTGGCTCAAGGTCTGCACCTTTGCTAACTCTTGTTCCCGGCAGCAGCGGATTAATAAATGATTTTACATGCAAAGGTATTTCCTTTCTTTGCAGCGGCTGTAATGTTTTAGGGTGTATTACCGATGCGCCGTAAAAAGCCAGCTCTATAGCTTCGCGGTACGAAATCTGATTAAGCAGGGTGGTGTTTTCAAAATACCTTGGGTCCGCGTTAAGTACTCCCGGTACGTCTTTCCATATCGTTACACTTTCAGCATTAAGGCAATAGGCAAATATCGCCGCAGTATAGTCAGATCCTTCCCTGCCAAGTGTGGTGGTAAAGCTGTTTTCGTCTGAGCCTAAAAAGCCTTGTGTTATGTTAAGGTTTTTCTTCTTTACATTCTTAGAGATCAGCTTTTGGGTCTGTTCCCAGTTAACAACAGCATCACGGTAAGTATTGTCGGTTTTTATAAACTCCCGTACATCCAGCCATTGGTTACTTAGTCCCACATGGTTAAAATAATGGCTCACTATTGTTGTAGAGATTATTTCGCCCATGCTTACCACCTGATCGTAAACAAAGTTATAATTAGGCGATTTGTTGTGCTCAAGAAAATACTCCAGGTCATTAAATATAGCCGTTACAGCACTAAACACCTTGTGGTTTTCATCGTCAAACAAATCGAGTAAAATCTGGATATGATATTTTTTCACCTCTTGTATAGAGGCTTTTAGCTCCGGAGATTTGTCAAAATAGTTTTTAACTACAACCTCCATCGCATTGGTGGTTTTACCCATAGCAGAAATTACGAGCAGTACATCATCATGCCCTACTTTTCGCAAAACATCATACACATTCTTAATGCTTTCTGCATCTTTTACTGATGCTCCTCCAAATTTAAATACTCTCATATATTAAGTGTAAACTTTGTAATTCCTTCTTCGTCCATCTGTACAGTCAGCCAGTCCTGAAAAACAGTTGCTCCGCTTCGTTTGTAAAAGTCTATAGCGTGTTGGTTCCAGTTTAGTACTGCCCACTCCACACGGCGTACGCCCTGCTGTTTTGCAAATTTTATAACTTCTTTATAAAGTGCGCTTCCTGCCCCGGTACCGCGATAGCTTTCTTTTACAATCAGGTCCTCCAGGTGTATGGTTTTACCTTTCCAGGTAGAATAACGATAGTAAAACAAAGCCATACCTATAATTTCATTTTCAGCCTGTGCCACAAAAGTGTAAAAAAGAGGGGCTGCTCCAAAACCATCATTAACAAGGTCTTCTGCTGTTACTACAACCGCATCAGGCTCGTTTTCAAAGACGGCAAGCTCTTTAATAAGTTCCAGCACCGCCGGCATGTCTTTTTTTTCTCCTTTCCTTATAAACATAAGTAAAATTTGCGCAAAAATACATTCTATTCCGCTATCTTATAATAAATTATTATCATATCACAAAAATATCGATATTTGTGCCCTCAACACAACTACAACGTTTTAGTAATGAAAGAACGCAACAAGACATTAGGAGAGTTTATTATTGAAAAGCAGGAAGAGTTTAAATATTCGTCAGGAGAATTATCACGACTGATAAATTCTATAAGATTGGCTGCGAAAGTGGTTAATTATAAGGTGAATAAAGCCGGACTGGTTGATATTATAGGCGCTTTTGGTGAACAAAATGTACAGGGAGAAGACCAGCAGAAACTGGATGTGTATGCTAATGAAACATTTATGCAGACACTGGTAAACCGCGAAATTGTATGCGGAATTGCATCTGAAGAGAATGATGATTTTATAACAATTAAGGGTAAGGATGAGTGCCACAATAATAAATATGTTGTATTAATAGATCCGCTGGATGGCTCATCAAACATTGATGTAAATGTATCTGTGGGTACTATCTTTTCTGTATACAGGAGGGTGACCCCTGTTGGTACCCCTGTAACTATAGAAGATTTTCTTCAGCCGGGAGTTAACCAGGTGGCAGCAGGCTATGTTATTTATGGTACAAGCACTATGCTTGTGTATACTACGGGCCACGGAGTAAATGGTTTTACGCTTAACCCGGCCATAGGTACTTTTTACCTTTCTCATCCAAACATGACTTTTCCTAAAGACGGAAATATCTACTCTATAAACGAAGGTAACTATGTGCACTTTCCACAGGGTGTAAAGGATTATATAAAATACTGCCAGTTTGAAGAAGGTGACAGGCCATATACTTCAAGATACATAGGCAGCCTTGTTTCAGACATACACAGGAATATGATAAAAGGCGGTATATATATTTACCCTACAAGTTCTAAAGCGCCAAGTGGTAAGCTGCGTCTTTTATACGAATGTAATCCTATGGCATTTATAGCAGAGCAGGCCGGAGGAAAAGCTTCAAACGGCTTTGACAGGATAATGGAAATTGAACCGACGGAACTGCACCAGCGGGTACCGTTTTTTTGCGGTAGCTACAATATGGTAGAAAAGGCAGAAGAGTTTATGTCTAAATACGGAAGATAAAAAAAGCCCCGCCGAAGCGGGGCTTTTTTTATTTATTCATGTGTTGCATTTCAAATAAGAAAGTGTCAAGGTCTACATTAAGCACAAGTAGCGATAATGCCTTGTCAACAATATATTTTACGTTACCCGGTGTAAAGCCCAGTGCCAGTGCAAAGCGGGTAAGTATTTCCTTTTGTTTAGGCCCTAATACGTGATCTGCATATACCATCCTTGAAAGATCATATAAACGCTCCAGCCTGTGTACATGAAGGTAAGGAGGGTTAATAGGATATTTAAGAGGGTTTGCAAGTATTTCCTTGTATTCCTCATCCGATATTTCAAGCTGTTTGGCCAGCTTGTCAAGAAAAGTCTTTTCTTCCGGGCTGAGGTGGCCATTTTCCATGGCTACCCTAACAATGGCCGAAAAGTGGCCTTTGTTCCTGTTTTTAAAGCCGCTGTCAAATAAATCTGAAATTGACATAGTTATATTA
>CAMPIZ010000152.1 GCA_946886675.1 uncultured Flavobacterium sp. | reverse complement strand
ATTAACAATAATTATTTTATACCACTACAGCCATTTTGGCATAAAATTTGTAAATTTGCTTTGCAATAAAAAAACTATGAAGTATTTAAAACTCATTATATTATTTTGCTTTACAGCCGGTTTTATTTCGTGCAATGAAGACGACAGGCAGCGTGAAATACTGGCAGTAAAAACGGAAAAGCAAAATGACTCTATCCTTAACGTAATAAGCAGCAACTGGAAGTTTAATATACCTCCGGTAAGCAGCAAGGCAGAAGCAAAGCTATCCGGCTGGAATGAATGGCGCCAGTTTAAGGCCGAACTGGCAGAAAAGCCCAAAGGCAGCCTTAGCGCTTACAGGCAAAAAGTAAAAACAATTGCTAACAAAGCCGATCAGCTTAATGAAAACATTCCCGATTTTTTTAACAAGCCTCAGGTACGCAGCCGCATAGGTGTACTTAGAACCAAGGTTAGATCGTTATATACATACACCAACATCAGCGTTATACCTGATAAAAAGGTTGTAGGGCTTATTAATGAAATTACTAAAGAAACAACATCACTGCAGAACCAGTTTAATGAAATTGTAGTTTTAAGCGAAGTCCCTAAAGAAATGGGTGAGCAGGAAATGCTTAGAGCGCTTGATACCGTAAGAATGGCTAATCCTGATATGATGCAGCAGCAGGAGCAGGAACAGCAAAACAAAAATATGCAGCTTCGCAGAACATTGCAGTTATCTCCTCAAAGGAGGCAAATAAAACCATCAGTAGAATAAATTGAAACCGGAAATTTCAGAAAAATACAGCCAGTCGGTAAAAGTAAAACAAATTGCCACTGCGCTTGAGCAAAGGGAAAGCAAACTAAATGTAAAGGGCCTGTTGGGCTCTTCGCTGTCTTTTGTTATAGATCCTCTTTTCAGGCAAAGCGAACTGCCGTTCCTCCTTATCTTTAAAGACAAGGAAGAGGCAGCCTATTACCTTAACGACCTTGAACAGCTTATAGGCAGCAACGATGTTTTGTTCTATCCGGGTTCCTACCGCAGGCCTTATCAGATTGAGGAAACCGATAATGCCAATGTACTGCTTAGGGCAGAGGTGCTTAATCGTATAAATTCCAGAAAAAAACCTGCCGTAATAGTATCATATCCCGAGGCACTTTTTGAAAAAGTGGTTACCCGCAAAGAACTGGACAAAAACACGCTTAAGGTAGCTGTGAGCGACCAGGTTTCTATTGATTTTATAAATGAAGTGTTGTTTGAATATGAATTCCGTAGGGTAGATTTTGTTACAGAACCCGGTGAATTCTCTGTACGTGGCGGGATTGTAGATGTGTTTTCATTTTCTAATGATAATCCTTACCGTATCGAGTTCTTTGGCAATGAGGTAGACAGCATACGTACTTTTGATGTGGAAACACAGCTTTCGCTGGAAAAGCAGAAAAAGATAACAGTTATACCTAACGTAGAAAATAAATTCCTGAAGGAGAACCGTGAAAGTTTTCTGGATTATATAAACGAGAAAACAGTGCTGTTTATACAAAATACCGATGGCCTTATAAGCCAGCTTGACCTTTTGTACAACAAAGCTGTAGAAGCTTTTGATAAGCTGAGCAAAGATATAAAGCATGCATCGCCGCAGGAGCTATTCCTCAATCAGGAATCATTCCTTAAAAAAGCGCTCGATTTTACTGTTGTGGAGCTGGGTACAAACCCAATGTTTAAAACACAAAAAATCTTTGAGTTTTACATACAGCCGCAACCGTCTTTCAACAAACAGTTCGACCTGCTGCTTAACAATCTTAACGACAATCACAGCAACGGCTTTAAAAACTACCTGTTTTGCTCTAATGAAGCACAGGCAAAACGTTTTCATGATATTTTTGAAAGCCTGGATGAGGAAAACCATGAAAATATACGCAAGCAGTATAAAACAATAGTGTTCCCAATTTATGAAGGTTTTATAGACGACGAAAACCAGATTGCCTGTTATACCGACCATCAGATTTTTGAGCGTTATCATAAATTCAGCATTAAGAACGGATATTCTAAAAAGCAGACAATAACGCTTAAGGAACTTAATTCACTCTCTGTAGGCGACTATGTTACACACATAGACCATGGTATAGGTAAGTTTGGCGGACTGCAAAAAATTCAGGTAGAAGGCAAAACGCAGGAAGCCATAAAACTGGTATATGCAGATAATGATATTGTATATGTAAGCATACACTCACTGCACAAAATATCTAAATATAACGGTAAAGACGGTGCTCCGCCAAAAATATACAAACTGGGCTCCAGCGCATGGAAAACCCTCAAGCAAAAAACAAAGGCAAGGGTTAAGCATATTGCTTTTAACCTTATACAGCTTTATGCCAAGCGCAGGCTGGAAAAAGGCTTTCAGTATGCTCCTGACACTTATATGCAGGCAGAGCTGGAATCTTCTTTTATTTATGAAGACACTCCGGATCAGATTACCGCTACACGAGATGTAAAAGCCGACATGGAAAGCGAACGCCCTATGGATCGCTTAGTGTGCGGTGATGTAGGCTTTGGTAAAACAGAAGTGGCCATACGTGCTGCATTTAAGGCTGTAGACAACGGCAAGCAAGTAGCCATATTGGTCCCAACTACCATATTAGCTTTTCAGCATTATAAAACTTTTAGTGAGAGGCTTAAAGGGATGCCTGTTACAATAAGCTATCTTAATCGTTTCAGGACAGCAAAACAAAAAAGTGAAACTCTTAAACAGTTGGCCGAAGGCAAACTGGATATTGTAATAGGCACACATCAGCTTACCAATAAAAATGTGGTATTTAAAGACCTGGGGCTACTTATTGTGGATGAAGAACAAAAATTTGGTGTAAACGTAAAGGACAAGCTAAAAACCATAGCCCAAAATGTGGATACCCTTACCCTTACCGCAACACCTATACCAAGAACGCTCCAGTTTTCGCTAATGGCAGCAAGGGATTTATCTGTTATTACTACACCGCCGCCTAACCGCTACCCTATAGAGACACAGGTAGTAGGCTTTAATGAAGAGGTTATACGCGATGCTATTTCCTACGAAATACAACGTGGAGGGCAGGTATATTTTATCAATAACCGTATAGAGAACATTAAAGAGGTTGCCGGGATGATACAGCGGCTTGTACCGGGAGCAAAAGTAGGCGTGGGCCACGGGCAGATGGAAGGCAAAAAACTGGAAGAGCTGATGCTGGCCTTTATGGATGGTGAGTTTGATGTACTGGTTGCCACTACTATTGTTGAAAGTGGGCTTGATGTGCCAAATGCCAATACCATTTTTATAAACAATGCCAATAACTTTGGTTTATCCGATCTGCACCAGATGCGGGGGCGTGTAGGCCGAAGCAACAAAAAGGCTTTTTGTTACTTTATTACACCTCCATATTCTGCAATGACTGAGGAAGCCCGTAAAAGGATTCAGGCGCTTGAGCAATTCAGTGAGCTTGGCAGTGGCTTTAACATTGCTATGAAAGACCTTGAGATTCGTGGTGCAGGCGATTTACTCGGGGGTGAGCAAAGCGGCTTTATTAACGAGATAGGTTTTGAAACCTATCAAAAGATAATGAATGAAGCTATAGACGAACTCAAGGAAAATGAGTTTAAAGATCTGTATGAGGAAGTGGAAGGTTCTGCCGCTGAGAAAGAATATGTAAAAGACATACAAATTGATACTGATTTTGAATTGCTATTCCCTGATGAGTATGTAAACAATATTACCGAAAGACTAATTCTTTACAATGACTTAAGAAACGTAATAACTGAAGAGGATCTGGTTGCATTTGAGCAAAAACTGGAAGACCGCTTTGGACCGCTACCAAAACAGGCTCAGGCATTGCTTACAAGTATGCGTATAAAATGGATCGCTACGAAAATGGGTATCGAAAAACTGATATTAAAGCAGGGTAAAATGCTTGGGTATTTTGTATCCGACCAGCAATCTGATTATTACCAGTCAGGGTCATTCCATAAGGTGCTGCAGTTTGTACAAAAAAATCCTTCGCTTTTACGAATGAAAGAAAAGCAGACCAAAAACGGCCTGCGCCTGCTGATTACTTTTGAAAATGTAAAATCGGTTAAAAAAGCAAAAGAACTGCTCGAAAAGGTTTTTGAATAATAATAAAGCACTGAAATTTTCAGTGCTTTTTTTATTCCAGTCCCTTCCACCATTCTGTAAAGACCTCATCACCTTTCAGGCTTACTTTTTCACCAATCATAGGTGTAAGTATATTTAAGTCCCGGGCTTTTGCTTCTGCGGTTACTCTTTTTATGGGTTCATCCCAATGATGTAACCCCAGGGCAAATTTGCCCCAGTGCACCGGCAGCAGTTTTTCTGCCTTAAGGTCCTGCGCTGCCTGTACTACCTGCTCCGGCAACATGTGTATATACTTCCAGTACTTGTTATACTGTCCGCATTCCAATATGGCAAGATCAAAAGGGCCATACTTTTCTCCTATTTCCTTAAAAAAATAATCGTATCCCGAATCACCTCCCAAATAGATTTTCATCGATGGGGTCTGGAACACAAAGGACATCCACAGCGATTTATTCCTTGTAAAAGTACGGCCCGAAAAATGCCTTGCAGGTGTAGTGTTTACTGTAAAGCCGTTACCTAATTCAACCTGCTCAAACCAGTCTTTCTCTTCAATTATATCAGCGCTAAAACCCCAGTGTACCAAATGCTGTGCAGTACCCAATCCGGTTATAATCTTTTTTATTTTTGGCTTTAGCTTTAAAAGGGTTTTATAATCGAGATGATCCCAATGATCATGGGTTAAAAACAGAAAGTCTATTTCCGGTATATCTTCAGTTGTGTATACATCGGTACCTTTAAAGGCTTTTGTGGTAAAAGTAAATGGCGAGGCATGCCCGCTAAAAACAGGGTCTGCCAAAATTATTTTGCCGTCAGCCTGCATAAAGTAAGACGAATGCCCAAACCATACTATAATATTCTCATCCGGGTTCAGGTTAAGTAAATCTTCTTTTTTTGTAGGGAGCGGTTCTTTTGGGTTGCTGCGATTATTTTTTCCAAATAAGAATTTTGCGAAAACTGTAAAAAAATTGGCTCCTTCCGTAAGGCTTGGAGTATCACTAAGGTTTTGAAACTGACCTTTTTTGTATTCAGGAGACTCTTTTATCTTTTCAAGCCTTTCGCCGGAAGGCAGCCTGCCAAATTGTTCTGTACGCATAAAAAGCATTATCAGGACTATGCAGAACAGCAGGATAATTATTATTGTATACATAAGTAGATTGTAATGCTT
>CAMPIZ010000151.1 GCA_946886675.1 uncultured Flavobacterium sp. | reverse complement strand
ACGCGCAACTTCCTTTGGAAGGCTTTGAGGGTGCGGCGTTTCCGCCTACGGGATGGGGAGTGTATGATAACGGTTCGGGAACCGTGGATTCCTGGATGCAAAGTGAGCTTGGAAACACTTTTCAACCACCCTACGAAGGTGACTATGCTGCTTTTGTGGACAACACAAACGTTCCTGACACAGATCCTATACCACAGGACTGGTTAGTAACTCCACAATTTTCGCTTCCTGCCGATGCGCAGTTACGCTTTTTTTCGAGACTTACTTTAAACGGTGATACAGGCGGTTTATACCGAATTATGATTAGTACAGATTCAGATCCGTCAAACCTTACTGCATATACAGAAGTAATAGAATGGAGTGAACTGGAAATAAACCCAACCCAGGAAGCATACAATGAATTAATTGTAGACTTACCGGGTACTACAGGCCAAATGGTATATGTTGCTTTTGTTATGGAAGGTGACAATGCCGACAGATGGCTTGTAGATAATGTTACTGTTGTACAAGAATGTGTTGCTCCTACCGAGCTGAGTTCTGCTAACGAAACTATGGAATCTGCTGAATTATCATGGGAAGGCCCTGTTGGTGCAACAACATGGGAGATAGAAGTACTTCCTCAGGCAGATGCCCCTACAGGTATAGGTGAAACTTATACTGATGCACTACCATATTTAGCTGATGGCCTTGAAGAAGGTACAGCTTATAAGTTTTATGTAAGAAATGTATGCTCTGCAGATAATAAGAGTGACTGGGCAGGCCCATTCAACTTTAGTACTGTAGCGCTGGGAGCAACTTGTGCCGCTCCTATAGAGATAGCAGCTGTACCTTATACAACTACTGATGATACAGCTTTATACGGGGACGACTATACTGGAAGCCCTGGTGCTTCATGCGGCTCTACAAGCGGCTACCTTAATGGTGACGATGTTGTATATTCATACACACCAGCAGCTGATGAAATAATATCTTTAAGCCTTACAGAGCTTGATGATACTTATGCAGGATTATTTATCTACGATTCTTGTGATGATATAGGTGAAGAATGTCTGGGTGGTGATACAAATGGAAGTGCTACTGATGATTTAGCAGTTTCAGAAATTTCATTAACAGGCGGTGTTACTTATTATATAGTGATATCTACATGGGCTGCTCCGCAAAGTGTAGGCTATACTTTAAATATTCAAAAAGAAAACTGTGCTAAACCTACTGGCTTAACAGCTACAGGAGCAAGTACAGATTCTATTACCCTTAACTGGACAGAGGCCGGTACAGCAACTTCATGGGAGTATGTTGTTCAGGAGGCAGGTACAGGTATTCCAGCAACTGCAGGAACTACTATTGACGATACTACTGTAACAGTTTCAACACTGGATGCAAGTACACCATATGAAGTATATGTAAGAGCAGATTGTGGCGATGGTACTTTCAGCAGCTGGACAGGCCCTGTAAACTTCAACACACTTTGTGATTCGTTTGATCTTCCTTTCTCTGAAGGCTTTAATACAGATTCAACTACAGAGCTTTGCTGGACTGTAACAGATGCAAATGGTGATGGTGATGCATGGAACATGAACTATGCTACAAACCCATTTGAGGGTGATCAGTCTGCTGTATTATATACAGACTTTAATGGTGGAGAAAATGATGACTGGTTAATTTCTCCAACTATAAACTTAACAGGTAATCAAAGGCTTAAATTCCATTACAGAGTTCAGTCTTCAGGTGAGCCAAATGATTTTGAAGTATTATTATCTACTACAGGGGTAGATGCAGCTTCATTTACAACTACTCTTATTCCACTTGCTTCTTATGGTAATACAACTTATGTTGAGGCTATTGTTAACCTTGTAGATGGTACAAACACTCCGTTTACAGGACCTGTTAACATTGCATGGCACGTACCTGCAGGAGGCCTTGACGGCTGGAGGGTTTATGTAGATAATGTTATTATTGAAGATATCCCTTCTTGTCCAGACCCAACAGATCTTGCTTTAAGCAACTTTACCAGTACATCTGTTGATGTTTCATGGGAGCCTGGTTTTGAGGAAACTGAGTGGGAAGTTGTTGTACAGCCTGTAGGTACAGGAGAACCTACCGGTTCCGGAGTTTCTACAGACGAGAACCCATATACTTATGAAGGTCTTGATCCTAATACTCAATATGAAGTATACATTAGAGCTGCATGTGCGGCTGATGATATGAGTAACTGGGTTGGCCCTGTTAATTTTATAACTACACAAATACCTGCAGTAATGGACTTTACTGAAGGTTTTGAAGCTGCCACCACAGAGTGGACAATAAGTAATGGCACACAGCCTAATATCTGGACAATAGGTACTGCTATAAGCAATGGTGGTACACAATCATTATATATTACTAATGATGGTGGTACAAGTAATGCCTATACTACAAACTCTACATCTGTAGTACATGCATACAGAGATATCCAAATGCCTGATGCGCTTGACGAAGTAAGCCTTACTTTTGACTGGAGAGCAGACGGTGAGTCAATCTGGGATTATATTAGGGTATGGGTTGTTCCTGTATCTACTATTCCGCAACCGGGCACTCAGCTAACGGTAGCTAATAGTAATGGTATTCAGATAAACCCTGATTACTTAAACGGTCAGACAGATTTTACTACTGTAAATTATACAATAGATGCTGCTGCATATTCAAACCAGGTTGTAAGGCTTGTTTTTGAATGGAGAAATGACGGAAGCGGCGGAGATAACCCTCCTGCTGCCATAGACAATATTAACCTTGCGGTTATAACATGTCCTTCTCCTTCAGATCTTGCAGTTTCAGATATAACACTTACAGGCGCTACTATAGACTGGCAAGCTCCTGAAAATACAACTCCTGGAAGCTATGATTATTATGTTTCAACTTCTGATGAAGCTCCGGCTGATGATGCTGAGCCTACAGGTAACGTAGATGCTTTAACTGCAGATCTTACAGATCTTGAATCTTCAACTATATACTATGTATGGATAAGAAGTAATTGCGGTGATACAGACGGAAACAGCTTCTGGGTTGGACCACTGTCTTTCAATACCCTTTGTGATGCATATGATGTTCCTTATTTTGAAGGATTCAATACCAATTCAACTTCTGAGTTCTGCTGGACAGTAAATAATGTTAATGGCGATGGTGATGCATGGGATATGGACTATACAACAAATCCATATGAAGGTAACCAGGTAGCTATGCTTTATACAGACTTTAATGCAGGCGCAAACGATGACTGGTTAATTTCTCCAACTATTAACCTTACAGGTAACCAAAGACTTAAATTCCATTATAGAGTTCAGTCTTCAGGTGAACCTAATGACTTTGAAGTATTAGTGTCTACAGCAGGTACAGATCCTGCTTCATTTACAACTACTCTTATTCCTCTTGCTTCTTACAGCAATACAACTTATGTTGAAGCTATTGTAAACCTTGAAGATGCAGGTACACTTTTAAGCGGCCCTGTAAACATTGCATGGCACGTGCCGGCAGGTGGCCTTGACGGATGGAGAGTCTACATTGATAATGTTATTATAGAAGATATCCCTCCTTGTACAGAGCCTATAAACGTTGAGGTAAGCTGTCTATCATCAACAGGAGGAAACTTCTCTTGGGAACCTGGAGGTGATGAAACAAGCTGGGAAGTTGCTATAGTAGAAGCTGGCTCCCCTGCCCCGGCATCAGGAGAAGAGGTTACAGAGCAATTATACTATGCTATGGATTTAGAGCCTGAAACTGATTATACTTTCTACATCAGATCTATATGTCCGGATGATGCAGGTGTTGGTGCATGGGTAATGGTTAACTTCTCAACTCCTCAAACTTCAGTATTAGATGCAAACGGCTTCTGCGCTTCAGACAGCCCGGACTCATCTATATTATTTGACAATGTATATGATGATCTTAATGTACCTGGATATGGTGATGTTGCCTGTTTAGGTTCAACTCCGAACCCGGTTTGGTACTATCTTCAGGTAGAGGATGATGGTCAGTTAGACTTCCAGCTTATACAAAACACAGCTTTTGATGCAAATGGTAACCCTGTAGGTGCAGGTCTTGATGTTGACTTTGTGGCATATGGTCCATTTAACTCGCTTAACGAAGCTTGTGGATTGATTGAGCTTGTAGACTGTCCTACGTGCCCTAACAATACAACAAACCCTACGTTCTATCCTTTTGGAAATATAGTAGACTGTAGTTATTCTGCCGCTCCGGTTGAAAACTTTACTATTCCAAATGCTGTTAATGGTCAAATCTACGCTGTACTTATTACTAACTTTAATGGTGATCAGGGGCAAATCAAACTACAACAGCTTGCAAGTAGTACAGGTTCTACAAACTGTAACATTCTTTACGAAGTTGCTTTAGGTGAGGATCAATTCCTTTGCGGTGAAGATGAAGCTTTAATTACAGCTACTGTAACTACACCTGGTGATAGTGAAGCCCCTACTTATGAATGGTTTATAGATGGTGAACCTTTCACACCTACTGTAGTAGATACTCAGGAGCTTTCTCAAACTATTTCAGTAAATGAACCTGGTTCACACGTATATTCAGTAATTGTTACGGTAGAAAATGCTTTAAATACTGAGCCAATTACAGATGAGGTACTTGTGGTATTTGGCCCGGGCGTAACAGCCGAACAGCCGGAAGATTATGTTCTTTGTGATGATATTACAAATGACGGAACAGAAACATTTGATCTTACTTCACTTGAAGGCGAAGCTATTGGAGGTGGAGATCCGGATGAGCTAGATGCAACTTATTATCTTACACAGGAAGATGCTGAAGCTGGTGTTAACGCTATTGCAGACCCTCAAAACTTTGTTTCAGGAACACAAACTATTTATATAAGAGTTTCAGGAACAGCTGTATTTGAATGTTATGATGTAGTTCCGGCTAACCTTGTGGTTAACCCAACTCCTGTTACAACCATGGATCCTCAATTTGAAATATGTGATGGTGAAAGCGTAACGATAGTTTCTACTCCGGATAATTATGCTGAGGCAGATGCTACTTACACATGGTATAAAGACGGTGCTGTTATAGATGGTGAAACTGCAAGTTCTATTACTGTTTCTCAGGCAGGAATCTATACTCTTGAAGTTAACTTAAACGACTGTACAAATGAAGTTTCTACAGAAGTTATAGTTAACCCTACCCCTGCATTTACAATAAGTGGTGCAGAGATTGTTTGTGACCCTGCATTCTCTACCATGAGTGTTGAGGCTGAAAACTTTGATGGCGCTACTGCCA
>CAMPIZ010000150.1 GCA_946886675.1 uncultured Flavobacterium sp. | reverse complement strand
TGGGTAAGAGCCGGAAGTGTATACGGCGTGCAGCTGACCACATCGGCAGGGGTATCGATCACAGGTACCTGGATTACGGACAGTATAAATTGCTGCACTCCATAGCTTTGAGGATTGAAAAAGTCCTCAACCCTCACATATATGGTCTCATTTGTACCAATGTAGGAAAACGGTGTCAGAATCGGGTTATTCCCATTTTCTGCATCACTCTGGGAGTTATAATAACTAACTAAGTACTGAGCCGGACTTAAGTTATTTTGGTTTAAAACATCGGTAAGGCTTAGATCGAAAACTTCCAGTCCGTCCTGATCAGGATCGCATAAAAGCAGTGGGTTAATCGGATCCAGATTGATTGTTGGACATTGCATTACTTCCAGGAAAAAGGAAACGATCTCATAACAGGGCTCACTACCAATCTGCACACGGGCAAAAATTTCCTGATTGTCAAATCCAAAATAGTTGGATACATTGGTCAATGATAACAATCCTATCTCTGCATCCATCTGGGAAAGGTAAAAAGAAACAGAACCGGGCAGCCCATTGAGAAGCAGGGGTTGATTTACAGTAAGGTCAAAGAACCCCGTACAGGACAGAAGATTTCCGGCAGTCCCGGTATTATGATCTGGATAGAACTCAATTATAACATCATCTGTTAAAACACAGCCTGAATTCACATCACCAATAGTCACAATAACGGAATAGGTTCCGGGTGCACAAACCTCTAAATTGTAGTTGTTCTCTCCCGGGAGTAAAACTCCGTCTAAAAACCACTGATAGCCGGCATTTGCAATCGGAGAGGATCCTGCCTGGATAAAATGGCAGGTATTGGCACAGAATGCCATAGTATTGGCAATCGTATAATCGCCCTCATAGCCCCCGTATATACCGGTACCAACAATATTGGCTGAGCCGATAGTAAAGCTTCCCGCTTCAATAAAAACAGCAGAATCATAATCTGTATCCTGATAATCTCCAATGACCAGTTTGATACGGTAAGGCGTGTTGGGCACCACTACAGCCGAAGCCTGCATGACAGTGGTCTGCCCTCTCATATTTATAGCGGTCTGTGCCGAAGGAAGAAATGGATTATACTGGCCGAAAAACAGATCATTGGCAGACGGGCATACCGTATTGTATAAGGAACTTCGTATCGAGTTCACAGAAACCGGCATACTGGTCCCGGGTACTACAGCCAGGTTGGTGACTTCACTGGTGGAGAGATTTGTTAAAATGAAACCGAAAACATCGGCAAAGTTACACTGGAATTCCCCGTATTCATTCGAGGCAAAAAGGAAATTAAAACTGAAGTTATCGGTTAAGGGAGTAAAATCAAATTCCAGATAGGTAACATCCTGAACAGTGGAAAGCTGCCCCTGAGCGTTACTGATTGCCTGCAGCTGAAAATCTGTTCCTATTGAATCGGTACAGACTGTAGAGTTATTAATATCGGTAAAAGGTCCCTGGGTATCGGCAACATTACCGCTTCGAAGTACAACACCCTCTGTGAAGGGAAAAGCAGAATTGTTTGCCTGGAAACTACCTATGCCGCAGCTGGAGGAATGCTGGATATTGGAAATCACAGCACAAGGTGAATCAATAAGCACATCCTCAACCAGTTCGGTAATAGTATAAGTATTTGTGCTGACTGTGACATAGTCCAGCGAAGCGCTGTCCATACCTGGTGAGGGAACTGCTACGGTATCCCCCTCATTAACCGGTAATGATTTACTAGTATTTAGCGTATCGGCATAGGAGCCGGAATTTACAGCATTATTCCCCTTACCGGGCATCCGGTCATAAACCCTATCCTTTACCGGGCCGGCAAAAAAGTATTCCCGTGATCCGGAAATACTATAGAACAACTCATCAGGTAGCGCCCCACCTGTATTCATCTCTGAACCAGGGACTGTGTTATCAGATAATTCCGGTTGTAATCTTATCTCATCAGTAAATGAACCACTTACACCGGTTTGCTCATCATCGAAAATAAAGAGCGCCAACAAAAATATAAAGAACCTACTCATACAATTTCTCTTAACTTAGCAATTTTGTATATCCATACAACATGCAAAGGTAGTTGCAGGGCTAAAGCAAGAAGGTAGCACCATACTACCCAAAGGGTTAGGCTAATTCCCTAAAAGAACACAACTTAAGCGCATATCGTATCCGGATAAGCGATACGGGCATAATAGCAGCAGAAGTAAGTCAGGGAGGGGGGTTGAATGGTGTAATTATAACTTAGGGAATACAAAACAGAAGAAACGGGCAATCCGGCGGTTATGAACGCCTGTAAATCCTTTCCAGGAACTTCAGCCGGGAACTTAACCTAGGACTCTTCTTTTTACCACTATGAATTGTTAATTTAATATCGGATAACCGTTTACCACAATTACAGCAAAAGCGCGCCGTAACCTTATAGGTACTTCCAGATTCTATGGTCCTGTTCATAGTCACCCTATGAAAACAGATAGGAGTTCTTTCATTGCCGGATGCGGGAAAAAGATTTGCCATACCTACTTATAAGCTTAGCTGCAGCCTAATCATGATAAAAAATGGCAGCCTTGTGCTTTTCATCCATCCGGTCGTAGAAAATACTGGTAGCTATCAGAACCGCTTCACATTCTTTTAAATATTTTAACCTGCGCTCAAGCTTTACCAAAAGTTTTGTATCGTTCTTAGCCTTAATTATTAAAGTATTCATAACATTTTATTTTTTATGCAAGAGATTATACCCAAACCATATCCACACCACTATTTATCCCTTCCTCTCAAAGAAACGCAATACTTCGTTACTGTCAGAAGGCTTTAAAATAATGGTATTCGAAGTATCAAGAAGATACAGCGTGGGGGTGGCAAACACGTGGTAGTCTTTTACAGCAGGGCTGTCCCAGCCCTTAAGGTCACAGTAGCTATAGAAAGAGAGATCGCTGCGGAATGCATCAAATGCGCTTTTAGACAGATCAGTGGATATCCACAATACCGCTATATCCAGATCTTTATGTGCAATGTAGAATTGTTGTAGCTCAGGAATAACCGCCTGGCACTCGGGGCATTCCGAACTGCCAAAAACCAGTAATTTATATTTCGCTCTAATATCCGAGAGACGTTTTTTATCTTTAACAGGATAGTCAAAAACAATATCAGGCGCCGTTTTACCTATATCCAGAATACTGTACTGCTGGTAACGCTCCCGCATGGAAACATCAATAGGACAATCACCTGAACTCAGCATCCTATTGGCCAGATGTCGGGCCGCTTCCTGAAATCCTTTTTGCTCCAGGCCGTTAAATAAGAAAGTCCCTATATCATCTCTGGCTGTACACTGAAAGTCAAGCGTGGTAATTACCCTATCCACAGCCCTTGTCATTGCACCGATGTGGTCCTCACCTACTGTCGGATTGCCCAACATCGTGAAATAAGACTCTAAAAGAGGGCCGTACAGGCCAGAATGCACAAGGCGCGGATCTGCAAAATCCAGCTTCAGAAACGCCTCCTCTAGACCCTGGGCAGGAAAATAGGGATTATTGGCAGCCGTGTTAATCTCCTGCAGTAAACCTCGCAAATTCAGGTAATAGCTCACATAAGAATTCTCAGGGAGGGTCTTCATAAAATCAGAAAATAATTCCTGCTGAAGGAGAACCTCCTTTTTAGCCGTCTTGTAAAAAGGCTTATCCTTTTCATACAAAGACAATAAATAATACAGGCCGCTAAGTCTTGCTCCAACCCCGGCATACAGGGTCATCCCTTTATCAAAGGCTTTATTCTCCTTACTGTTTTCAAAAACCAGGCCCTTGGGATCCTGCAGGTCTTCCCAATGCAATTGCAGGTCTTCCCGGTTTAGCAACAGGATAACAGAAGGTCCTTCTTTAACCCTGAGAAGTCCCGCTCCGGTATACTTATCCGGGTATTGCACAACAAAGTGTCCTTTGCTGTCGGTTATGGCACTGCCAAGCAATGTATCTTTGAGCATGTTAAAACCATAAAGGGATACCGCCTGTGATGTATGGCCTGATAAAGTACCGGTAATGATTTGGGATTTCTGCCCTCTTGCGGTGGTTACCGCAGCAAAAGCAACTAAAAGTAAAAGATATCTGACCGGCTGTTTTACTGCTAAAATAAAAAACATAGTTATTCCTCCAAATAGATTATGCATTAAAAAAACGCACCAGAGGCATATAATCGCTGTTGATTGATTATAGCTCTGGTGCGAAGAAAATATACCAGGTCATTAATTTTTTCTATCAATCAGCCTTTTATAGACCTCTGCCGCAGCAATAGCACCGGCAACAGGTACAACTATAAAAAGCCAGAGCTGGGTAAGGGCTGTTTCACCCGCAAAAAGAGCCTGACTGATACTACGGGCCGGATTTACAGAAGTATTGGTAACAGGTATGCTTACCAAATGCACAAGGGCAAGGGTAAAACCTATAACCAGTCCCGAAAATTCTTTTACAGCCTTTGCGTGGGTAGCCCCCAGTATAATAAGGACAAAAATAAAAGTCATAACAAATTCCGTCACTATAGCAGCCTTCATAGAGTAGCCCCCCGGGGAGAGCACATCATAGCCGTTTGCCGCAAAACTACCCTTACCCATACCATGGTCGGTAACTATAACATACAATACAGCCGCAGCCGCTATGGCACCCAATAGCTGGGATACAATATAAGGCAGTACTTCCCTGCCGGGAATGCGCCCGCTTCGATACAGGCCAAGGGTTACAGCAGGATTAAAATGCGCTCCCGACACAGGACCCAGGGCGTAGGCCCCTGTTAAAACAGACAGGCCAAAAGCCAGGGAAACCCCCGTAAAGCCAATACCGTTGCCCGGAAATGAAGCCGCAATAAGCGCGCTGCCGCAGCCTGCAAAAACAAGCCAGAAAGTCCCTATAAATTCCGCTATATTTTTTCTCATATCTTAACTATTTTTCTTTAATGGTTCGGCTACCCTGGCAAGGCGGGCTACACAATAAACCCGCCATGCAGAATAGCAAATCTCCCCACCAGGAGACCTAACCAACTAAAAACACCCTGTTGCCACAGGATATATTTTAATAACAATTATTAACTTATTAACTTTCTTACAATAATAGCCCCGCTGCTACCATAAGCAACAGCAGGACAATTGAGCAATGAACAATTTGCTATTTTCATAACTCAGGTACTTAACTAAAAATTAGTCAAAACAACCCCTAAACATTATTATATGAAATTAAAGAACGTAACTATAAAGCAAAAATAGTGGCATCTCTCACTTGTAGAGGTATCACTGTAA
>CAMPIZ010000149.1 GCA_946886675.1 uncultured Flavobacterium sp. | reverse complement strand
GTATGAAACATCTTAACAAACTAATCGTTGCTGCATGTATGGCAGTGGGTGTTAGTGCTCACGCGCAGGACGAGAACAACCCATGGGCTATCTCTTTCGGTGTCAATGCGGTTGATACCCGTACAAGTGTTGCAGAAGACTTTGGAGACAGGTTTAGTGAATTCTTTAATGCACAGGATCACTGGAATATCCTTCCTTCAGTATCTTACCTAAATGTATCCCGTTACCTTGGTTCTAACCTATCGGTTGGAATTACAGGATCGGTTAACAAAATTGATAAATTTGTAGAGCGTGACCCTAATGGTGCAATTGTGGTTTCTAATCCTGGTGATTTAACCTATTACGGACTTGATGGTGCTGCTAAATACAGCCTTGGAGGCCTTTTAAACACTGGCTGGTTTGACCCTGCTCTATACGTAGGTGGTGGTTATACATGGCTTGATGACAAAGGTGAAGCTACTTTTAACTTTGGTGCTCAACTTAACTTCTGGTTTACTGAGAATGTAGCTTTAACACTTCAGTCTGGTTACAAAAAATCATTTGCTGACGACAGAAGAGACCTTCCTTCTCACTTCCAGCACATGGCAGGTATAACGTTTAAGTTTGGCGGAAAAGATACTGATAAAGATGGTATCTATGATAAAGATGATATGTGTCCTGAAGAGCCAGGTCTTGAGCAGTTCCAGGGATGTCCTGATACTGACGGAGACGGTATTCCTGATAAAGATGACCAATGTCCTAATGAAGCAGGTCTTCAGCAGTTCCAGGGTTGTCCTGATACTGACGGTGATGGTATAGCTGACAGAAACGATGCTTGTCCGGATGTAGCAGGTCTTGCAAGTCTTCAGGGTTGTCCTGACAGTGACGGAGACGGTGTAGCTGATAAAGACGATAAGTGTCCTACAGAAGCTGGTCCTAAAGAAAACGGTGGTTGCCCTTGGCCAGATGCTGATGGTGATGGTGTACTTGACAAAGATGATCTTTGCCCTGAAGTAAAAGGTACTACTGCTAACCGTGGTTGTCCTGAAGTTACTGAAGAAGTAATGAAGCAACTTAACGACTATGCAAGAACTATTCTTTTCAATAGTGGTAAATCTACATTTAAGGATGAGACTATCCCTGTTCTTGAGAACATGAAGAATATACTTAAAGAGTACCCTCAGGCTAAATTCAGCCTTGAAGGACACACTGACAGCGATGGTAGCAATGCACTTAACCAGACACTTTCTGAAAACAGAGCTGCTGCTGTTAAAACTTACCTAATCGAGCATGGTATCGATGCAGGCAGATTAAGATCTGTAGGATTTGGTGAAACTCAGCCAATCGCTACAAACAAAACTGCTGCTGGTAAAGCACAAAACAGAAGGGTAGAAGTTAAGCTTATCAAAGAATAATTATTCCCTGATATAAATGTAAAACGCCCCGAATATTCGGGGCGTTTTTTTATTTTTATACCATGACGCAAAATACCTTTTTAGACAAGCTAAGCGAAAAGATTGTTAGCAGTTATCCTGATAGTATTCAGGATATTGTTATTATTCTTCCTAATAAAAGGGCGAAGGTTTTTCTTCTCGAAGCCCTGAAACGCAGGCTTACAAAAACTGTTTTTGCTCCGCAGATTATCAGCATTGAGGATTTTGTACAGGATGTCGCCGGGATTCGCTCCATTGATGCTATAGAGCTCCTTTTTGAGTTTTATAATGTATACCTCTCCGTTACAGAAAAAGAAAAGCAGCAGCCTTTTGAAACTTTTGCAAACTGGGGCAAAACACTCTTGCAGGATTTTAATGAAATAGACCGATACCTGCTTAATCCAAAACATGTACTCTCTTACCTAAAGGATATCGAAGATATAAAGCACTGGTCCCTGGATGTGAATAACAGAACGACCATGATAGAAAACTATCTTGAATTCTGGAACCTGCTGCCTTTATATTATGAATCTTTATATGCACACCTGTTTAAAAAAGGAATAGGATATCAGGGACTTATGTACAGGGAAGCCGTAGAGAATATTCATCATTTTTCTAATGCTTTTGTAAAACATAAATTAATTTTTGCAGGCTTTAATGCGCTTAATGCTGCAGAAGAAAAAATAATAAGGCACTTGCTTTCCGCAGATCAGGCAGAGATTTACTGGGATATAGATGAGGCTTTTTTAAACGATCCATATCATGATGCAGGGCTTTTTATAAGAAGGTTTAAGCAATCCTGGAGGGAATATCGTACACAGCCCTTTGAATGGATTACCAATGATTTTACAAAAGAAAAAAACATAAAGATAATTGGTACGCCAAAAACGGTGGGGCAGGCCAAAATTGCGGGACAGATTATAGAAAAGCTGCAGGAAGCAGGGCATAGCCTTGATAAAACTGCTTTGGTACTGGGCGAAGAAAATATGCTTATTCCAATTTTATACAGTTTGCCGCAAAGTGTAGGTAGCCTCAATATCACTATGGGGTACAGCAGCAAGAACAATCCTGCACAACTGCTTGTGCAAAAACTGTTCAAACTGCATATTAATGCAATAAACCGCAATGAAAAAAGTTACACGCTTTACTATCGCGAAGTGCTGGATATACTCACGCATCCGTTGATAGAACCGCATTCCGGTGCTGCAAAACTGGTGGATACCATCAATAAAAATAATATCACCTTTTTTTCATTAAATAAACTATTCGAAATACAGGGTGAGACTTCTCCGTTTTTCAGACTTCTTTTTGAACGCTGGGAAAATGATGTGCTTTCAGTGCTGGACAGGTTGTCTAAAATACTACTTACTATAAAGTCATTTTTAGGTAACGATAATGAAGAAGAAAAAATAGCCAAAGCCTTTTTGTATTCTGTATTTAAGGTAATTAATAAGCTTATCAATTATGCACAGGCGCATCCGGAAATGGACAACCTTACCATCCTGCATACAATTTACAAACAGGTAGCCGATCTGGCTGAAGTATCTTTTGAAGGGGAACCTCTCTCGGGACTTCAGATAATGGGAGTGCTGGAAAGCCGTGTGCTGGATTTTGAGAATGTAATAATAACTTCTATGAATGAGGGGAAATTTCCTTCGGGTAAAACTCAAAATTCATTTATACCTTATGATGTAAAGCGTGAGCTTGGACTGCCTACATATAAAGAAAAGGATGCTATTTACAGCTATCACTTTTACCATTTGCTCATGAGGGCAAAAAATATTTACCTGCTTTATAATACAGAAAGTGAGGGGCTTGATGCAGGAGAGCGAAGCCGCTTTCTTACCCAGCTGGAGATAGAGAAAAAACAGGCGCATAACCTTACAAGCACAATATATAATGCCTATTTGCCCGACAGGGCTTATGAGCCTATGGTTATAAGAAAATCAGAAGCGGTAATGGAAAGGCTAAAAGAGATAGCTACCCACAAAGGCTTTTCTCCTTCGGCACTAACCAGTTATATAAGAAATCCAATTCAGTTTTATTATCAAAGAGTGCTTCGCATAAGGGAAGCAGATGAGGTAGAAGAGAGCATAGCGCTTAATACACTGGGTACTATTATTCATGGCGCTCTTGAAGAATTATACAGGCCCTATATAAATAAATTTCTTTCTGTACACGATATAGAAAGTATGGCTGCAGTTACCGATGATGAGGTAATGAAGCAGTTTGTTCTGGTTTATAAAGAAGGGGAAATTAAAAAGGGGCGTAACCTGCTGGCTTTTGAAGTTGCCAAACGGAATGTGCACAATCTGCTTAAAAATGAAAAGAGGTTATTACAGGAAGGCGATGCTCTAAAAGTACTTGCGCTGGAGCAGACTTATGAACGCTGGCTGCATGATGAAAGGCTGCCTTATCCCGTAAAAATTTCAGGGAATATTGACCGTATAGAACAACGTAACGGTAAAATAAGAATAGTAGATTATAAAACAGGAAGGGTAGATAAAGGAAACCTTGTTTTAAAAAGCTGGGAAGGACTGCCGCTTGATATTAAGAATGAAAAAATAATACAGTTGCTGACGTATGCTTTTATGCGTGAGGAAAATGCCAACGGCCTGGAAACAGAAGCTGGTATTATATCTTTTAAAAACATGAAAACCGGATTTATGAACTTTTGTTTTAAAGATAATATAGAACGTAGTATACCTGCTATTAATGTGATTGACACCACCATACTTGATGAATTTAGAACACAACTGGTAAGCCTTATCAATGAAATACTAAATCCGGAAATTGCTTTTGAGGAAAAAATGGATTAGTAATGAAACTGTTATGAGGCTTCTCAATTTACTTTTGTAAAGTATTGAAATGGGATCAGCACGTTGTAAAAAACTCCAGTAAATCTCTGGTAAGCGCTTCCCTGTTTTCTATATGGGCCATGTGTCCATCGGGATAGGTAATAAGCTTTGCATTAGTACCTTTAAGCTGGCTCAGGTTTTCCTGATAGTTCATTACAGGGTCTTTTTTTCCTAAAATAAGTAACACCGGAAATGTTGCCGTATGCAGCAGCATCTCACGGTCTTTTCTAACTTTCATTCCTTCCAGTGCCGCTACTATGCCCTGTACAGGTGTTTTAAGCGCTTCGTTGCGCACATTTTCTATTTCTGCGGCCAATCGTTCACGGTTTTCTTCACTAAAAAGATTGGCAATAGATAGGCGTACAAAACTGGTGTAATTTTGCTTTACAGCCTTAATAGCCCTGTCACGGTTCAGCTTTCGTTCTTCGCTGTCAGGTTTAGATGTTGAGTTTTGTAATGCAATACCTTTAACCATGTCAGGATAAAGCTCAGCAAAAGCGAGCGACACATACCCGCCCATAGAGTGGCCCACAAATACTCCTTCTTTTATATTCAGTTCGTTTAAAACCGCATATACCGCATCGGCCATATCTTCCATAGTATGTATGTAGCCTATACAATCGGTTTGTCCATGCCCTAAAAGGTCTATGGTAATAACACGATACTGTTTGGAAAAATCAGCTACATAGTGTTCCCACATAGTGCTATTTTCCAGAAAGCCGTGTAGTAATACTATTGCATTGCCTGTTCCTATGTCTGTATAGCTCAGGCTTATATTTTTGTAGTGTATATGTTTCAAGTTTCAGATTCAGTTTGGGAGGGGTTAGGGGTGTGTTATATGCAAAAATAGTTTTTATGTATAAAAAAGGCTAAGCAAATTTTTGTTAAATAGTTATATTTGAAATACTAACACACCTTTATATGAATAGACTTGTTATTATAGGTAACGGCTTTGATCTTGCACATGGTTTGCCAACCGGTTATTGTGATTTTATAAATGATTATTGGAAAGACTTGAAAAAG
>CAMPIZ010000148.1 GCA_946886675.1 uncultured Flavobacterium sp. | reverse complement strand
TTAACTAACCCTATTTTTTTTATGAAAAAACACCTTTTATTATTTGCGTTTTTGTTAAGCGCCGGTATTACTATGGCTCAAAAAGAGCTTTCAAAAGATTATGACTATACGGTAAGTAAGCCTTATAAGGTTTTTGATGCCGATTCTAAACTTTACTTTTCTAAAAACGATCAAATCCTTACCGTAAAAATTGAAGGCAAGGAAATTTTACTTCAAAAATTCTCAACTACAGGAGAAAAAATAAGCTTTTTAAACGAAAAGCTGTATGTTGCTAAAGAGATATTCCCTAAAAACTATATGGTTGAAGATGTAATGGAAATAAATGATAAATTTTATTTCTTTTACTCATCATGGGAGGGAGATAATGATAAAGAGCAATTGTTTGTAAGGGAGATTGATTTTGCAAAAGGAGAGTTTACAGGAGACAACAAACTGCTTTTTCAGGTTGATGGCAAAATAGCCGGATCTCCGGCAGCGCAGTTGTTTTTGGGTTTTGCCCCGGGTATAAACATAGGAGTTACCGATAAGTTTGATATCTTAACTTCACTTGAAAAGAAAAGGCTGCTGATTCAATACAGAAAAAAGCCAAAAGTAAAAAGCGATGTAAAAAGCAAGGATATTATAGGGATTCACACATTTGATGAAAACCTTACCATGGTGTCGTCTGCAGAAATAGAAATGCCATATACCGAAAGGAGAATGGATCTTTTAGACTATGCTATTGACGGCGAGACCAATGCTTATGCTTTGGTTAAAGTTTTTCATGACGACAGTAATGACGATAAGAAGAAAAGAAAAGATAAAGAGGCAAATTATCATGTCGAACTTTTCAGGATGAAGCCCGGTTCAACCGATATTGATATTACAAAAGTTGAACTTAAGGATAAGTTTATTAACGGCTTGTGGGTTTATGAAGGCCCTGATAACAATATGATTTGTGCCGGATTTTATAATAACGGCAAAGATATTGACGCCACAGATGGCATAATGCTTTTTAAAGTTAAAAAGGATGGGGCAATATATGATATGTCTACTCACGAAATTCCTATAGAGGTACTTAATGAATATGCGAGTAAGAAAATGAAACGAAAAAATAAAAAGAAAGAAGATGAAGATGAAGCAGAATTTAATTTCTTGAAACTAAGAGAACTTGCCGTTAACAAATCGGATGGAAGTATTGTGCTTATTGGCGAGCAGTATTTTTCAAGAACATATTATACTCAAAAATCTTCCTACACAAGATATTTCTATTATGATGTGCTGGTTACAAAAATAGACCCTTCGGGCAATCTGGCCTGGATGAAAAAGCTTCCTAAAAGACAGGTAGGCGGCAACGGAAGAGGTGGAATGTCCTTTAAATATATGTTTGCCAACAACAATCATTATGTATTGTTTCTTGACAATGTAAAAAACCATAACCTCCCTGTAGATGAGGTGCCGGCTGTACACAGTGATGGTATGGGTGGTTACTTTACATCATATAAGGTGAGCGATACAGACGGTTCTTCTGTAAACAGTTCGGTATTTAATGTTAGGGATATCGAAGAAATGACAATTTACCAGTTTGCTACCAGCAGGATTGTAAAAACAGCTGAGGATGAATTTGCACTGGAAGTTTATAAAAAGAAAAAAGAAGATGTAATGATTAAAGTTCACATCAATTAATAAAAAAGGCCTGCTTTAAGCAGGCCTTTTTTTTGATATGACTTTATTTTTTTATTTTCTTCTCCAGCAGTTTGGCCAGCGATTTTCCTGTTTTTGCAAACCCTTCAGCCATCCTGTCGTTATGATTCGGAACACCTACAAAAGCGATATCGCCAGGTGCATTTTTGCTGGTTATTACAAGGAGTACATTATCAGGATTTGCTGTTTCAACAAACTTAAGCCTTGTGCTCACCTTCGCAGGCTGTTTCATAACTCCGGCAAACCATCCCGGATAAATCCATACAGCTTCTACAATAAGTGTATATTTTGCATCATTGCCCTGCTTTATATTAATTTTTGGCTTTTCCATGTTCTTTTTAAAAGAAAGCATGAACTTATCAATAAAATCTTCTTCTTTTGATTTATTCCAGTCGTTCAGCCATTTATCAGCTTCTGCTTTGTTCTTGTCTTCTGTAATTTCTTTAACTCTTTTCTGTATATACTCCTGCTCACTCATTTCCTCTTTGTAGAAAGTAACATTTTCGTAGTTAAAAGCCACGTTTATTTCCGTTTGCCCTTTAAGGAAATCAAAAGACCCTGATTCTACTTTCATTTTTTGCGCTACTGCGCCTGTAAAAGCCATAAGCGCTATAGCTGCCATGAATAATCTTGTTTTCATATTGGTGAAATTGGTTATTAGGTTTTTAATTAAATTCATCCATAGACTGGCCCATTTCGAGCATGTAAGCCATGTTTTTAATAACACGGTCATGCTTTTTTACAAAAGGGTTCTGTTTATTCCAAACGTAACCTGCCAGTACTGCACAAATTTTCTTTTTTACATCAGGATTTTCGGGTCTGTGGAAAAATAACGTCTGTAGATTACCTGTATACCACTCCTTAACATAGGTTGCAAATACATTCACTCCATACCGCATATAGTCAGTATACTCTTTGTCCCAGTCTACTTTTTTACCATTAAGTTCTTTTAAAAACAATTTAGCAGATAGCATTCCTGATTCTGTTGCAAAACAAACACCGGATGAAAATACAGGGTCTAAGAATTCAGAACTGTTTCCTGTAAGTGTAAAGCCGGGTCCGCAAAGCTGCTTTACAGAACAGGAATAATTTTCAATTTTATGGGGCTCAAATAAAAACTCAACATCTTTAAAGCGTTCTCTGTAAAAATCGGAACGGTTTATAAAATGGCTTAAAATTTCTGCATTGCTCGTTCCTGCAGCATTTATAAGCGAAGTAGGGCCAACTATACCTATACTTGTGTTTCCGTTAGAGAAAGGGATAACCCAAAGCCATATTTTAGTTTCCAGAATATCAAATGATATAAGAACGCCTTCCCTGCCGTCAGGCCTGTTAATATCTTTCACATGAGTAAAAACGGATGAATTCTCAGGTATAGAGGATGGTGCGTCCAGTTTTAATATTCTTGGCAGTACGCGGCCATAGCCGCTGGAATCAATAATAAATTTTGCCTGTATTTCGCGAATGTTGCCTTCCTTATCTTTTACAGTAGTTGTGGAGTTACTTCCGTTAAAAACAACATCCAGTACCTCTGTTTCAAATTCCAGGTCAATCCCTTTACTTATTACATCCTGTGCAAGTGTATTGTCAAAATCTGCACGGGGTACTTGCCAGGTCCAATCCCAGCCTTCGCCAAATTTATCACTAAAATCAAATTCACAAACTTCTTCCCCTCTTATGAACCTTGCGCCAAATTTTTTTTCAAAATCCATTGCCTTAAGGCTATCCAGTAACCCGGCTTCTTCAAAATGATCCATTACCCGGGGTATTAGGCTTTCGCCAATAACAAACCGCGGAAATTTTGAGCGTTCAACAACCTTTACATTTACACCATTTTTATGCAGATAAGCGGCTGCCACACATCCTGAAGGGCCGGCGCCAATAATAAGCACATCTACGTTTTCCTTTAACATTATACGCTTTTACAGTCTTAAAAATATCTTAAAATTATATACATTTGTAACCCTGTAAATGTATAATAGAATTTGGTTTTTTAAAAAAAATATTGACATTGCGGGATAATTCAGCTATAGATGAATAAAATAGAAAAATTTTTAACCCTTGATCAGTTTAAGGCTATTGTTTTTGGCAGTGAAAGGGTTGAAATTGATGATGAGGTAAAGCAGAGGGTTGCCAGAAGTTTTGAATTCTTACAGGGCTTTTCGGCAAACAAGATAATATATGGCGTTACCACAGGGTTTGGCCCTATGGCACAATACCGTATTGAGGATGAAGACAGAGTTCAGCTTCAGTATAACCTTATACGAAGCCACTCTTCAGGCAGCGGAAAACCTTTATCTCCGATTTATGTAAAATCGGCCATATTGGCAAGGTTAAATACACTTGCTCTGGGTAATTCCGGAGTGCATCCTTCTGTTATCAACCTTATGCGGGAGCTTATAAACAGGGATATTACCCCGCTTATTTTGGAGCATGGCGGTGTGGGGGCAAGCGGAGACCTTGTACAGCTGGCCCATTTGGCACTGGTATTAATAGGCGAAGGCGAGGTTTTTTACAAAGGCGAAAGAAAAGCGACTTCTGAAGTTTTTGCAGCTGAGGGATTAGAGCCTATTCATGTTGAAATAAGGGAGGGGCTTGCGCTTATGAACGGGACTTCGGTAATGACGGGAATAGGTGTGGTAAATGTTGCATATGCAAAAAAACTTGCAGACTGGTCGCTGCAGTTTTCGGCAGCAATAAATGAAATGGTAAGAGCTTATGACGACCATTTGTCGGAAGAGCTTAATGGTGCAAAACTTCATAAGGGACAGCAGGAAGCGGCACAAAGAATGAGAGAGCACCTTAAAGGCAGTAAGCTTATAAGAAAAAGGGAAGAGCATCTTTATAGCGGAGATAATAATGAAAAGGTTTTTAAGGAAAAAGTGCAGGAATATTATTCACTACGCTGCGTACCACAAATAATAGGCCCTGTACTGGATACTATAAAGGAAACGGCAAAGGTGCTGGAGAATGAAATCAATTCGGCTAATGATAACCCTATTATAGATGCGGAAAGAGGGCATGTGTATCATGGAGGCAATTTTCATGGAGATTACATATCGCTGGAAATGGATAAAATAAGGCTTACCGTAACAAAGCTGTCTATGCTGGCAGAAAGGCAGTTAAATTACCTGATGAATTCCAGGATAAACGATTTACTGCCACCATTTGCAAACATGGGTAAGCTTGGGTTTAATTTTGGCCTGCAGGGGGTGCAGTTTACAGCTGTATCTACCACGGCAGAAAATCAGATGCTGTCTAATTCTATGTATGTGCACAGTATTCCTAATAATAATGATAATCAGGATATAGTAAGCATGGGTACCAATTCAGCATTGCTTACTGCAAAGGTTATAGAAAATGCTTTTGAAGTACTTGCCATAGAGCTTATGGCTATAGTAAGAGGGATAGATATACTGAATTATCGTGATAAAGTATCACCGGCAACTGCCAGGCTTTATGATGAGGTAAAAGTCATATTCCCTTCTTTTGAAGACGACAGGGCTTTGTATCCCTATGTGGAGAAGGTGAAAGAATATCTTAAGAAGTAAAAATTAAAATCCACACCTATGAAAAAATATTTTGCAAAAAGAAGTTTGAAGGGGCAGGATTATTT
>CAMPIZ010000147.1 GCA_946886675.1 uncultured Flavobacterium sp. | reverse complement strand
AGGACCATCTATAACCTTTATGGTTTCACCCACTGTAAATGGTATGGCAACGTTGTCGGTTTTAATAGAAAGCTCATCAACCTTACCAAGCATCCTGTTTACTTCCGAAAGCCTTAAAGGTACGGCATCACCGCCTTTAGTCTCACCAAGGAAACCAATAACTCCGGAGATAGATTTTATAATATGAGGCACTTCTCCGGTAAGGTTAGCTTCTATCATAACATACCCCGGAAAGTAAACTCTGTCTTTGCTAATTTTTTTTCCATCGCGCACCTGCACCACCTTTTCGGTAGGGACAAGAACCTGAGAAACATAATCAGACATTCCCAGCCTGCTAATTTCTGTTTCGATGTAGTTTTTAACTTTATTTTCCTGACCGCTTACCGCTCTAACCACATACCATTTTTTGACATTGTTATCAGTCATCACAATAAAATTAATTTTTTAAGAAAGCGTAAATATTCTCTATAATAACTTCAAAACCTCTGTCTACCCCAAATGTTGCTAAGGCAAAAAGTATCGAAAAAACAGCAACTATTATAGTTAATCGCTGTACTTCTGCCCATTCTGGCCATGTTACATTAGTTTTTAACTCTGCAAATGCGTCTGATATGTAATTGGTAACCTTTGCCATAATATCTTTGATTTTGCACGGGTGGAGGGATTCGAACCCCCATCAACGGTTTTGGAGACCGCTATTCTACCCTTGAACTACACCCGTTTGTTATAAAAGCCGGCAGCTGCAAAAGCACTGCCGGCCTTTTTATCTATTTAACTATAATTAGTCAAGAATTTCTGTAACCTGACCAGCACCTACAGTTCTACCACCTTCACGGATAGCGAAACGTAGACCTACGCTAAGTGCGATTGGGTTAAGTAACTGAACGTCGATAGTTAAGTTATCACCAGGCATTACCATCTCAACACCAGCTGGTAGAGAAATTGTACCAGTTACGTCAGTTGTACGAACGTAGAACTGAGGACGGTAGTTGTTATGGAATGGCGTGTGACGACCACCTTCTTCTTTCTTAAGGATATAAACCTCTGCTTTAAAGTGAGCGTGAGGCTTAACAGATCCTGGCTTACAGATAACCATACCACGACGGATATCAGCTTTATCTATACCACGAAGTAGAAGACCTACGTTATCACCAGCTTCACCTCTATCAAGGATCTTACGGAACATCTCAACACCAGTAATAGTAGAAGTAAGTTTATCAGCACCCATACCGATAATTTCTACAGGATCACCTGTGTTAGCGATACCAGTTTCGATACGACCTGTAGCAACAGTACCACGACCAGTAATTGTAAATACGTCTTCAACCGGCATTAGGAACGGCTTCTCTCTATCACGTACTGGCTCTTCAATCCACTCGTCAACAGCATTCATAAGCTCCATTACAGTATCAACCCATTTTGGCTCACCGTTAAGTGCACCAAGAGCAGAACCTTTAATTACCGGACCATTATCACCATCATACTGATAGAAAGATAATAGATCACGGATTTCCATCTCAACTAGCTCAAGTAGCTCAGCATCATCAACCATATCCACTTTGTTCATGAATACAACGATTCTAGGCACACCTACCTGACGGCCTAAAAGGATGTGCTCACGAGTTTGTGGCATCGGTCCGTCTGTAGCAGCAACTACAAGGATAGCACCGTCCATCTGAGCAGCACCAGTAACCATGTTCTTAACGTAGTCGGCGTGACCTGGACAGTCAACGTGTGCATAGTGACGCTTAGCAGTAGAATACTCTACGTGAGAAGTGTTGATAGTAATACCCCTTTCTTTCTCTTCAGGAGCGTTATCAATTTGGTCGAATGATTTTGCCTCAGAAAGACCAGCATCAGCTAATACTTTAGTAATAGCAGCTGTCAAAGTTGTTTTTCCGTGGTCAACGTGTCCAATAGTACCAATATTTAAATGGGGTTTGGAACGATCAAAAGTTTCCTTTGCCATGATTTAATAATTTAATCTTAGTTATATAATTAGTGTTCAAATTTTTACTAATATAGAGCCAATGACGGGATTTGAACCCGTGACCTCTTCCTTACCAAGGAAGCACTCTACCCCTGAGCTACACCGGCTTATACCCTAGGCCCTTAGCCTTCCAGTTTGTGGGGAGAGCAGGATTCGAACCTGCGAAGGTTTCCCAACAGATTTACAGTCTGCCCTCGTTGGCCGCTTGAGTATCTCCCCTAACCTTTTATTTCAGTTGCTTTCAAAAAACATGGAGCCGATGGAGGGACTCGAACCCACGACCTGCTGATTACAAATCAGCTGCTCTAGCCAGCTGAGCTACACCGGCAACTATAATAAAAAAGTCCGCTATTTCTAACGGACTGCAAATGTATAGATTTTATTTTTTAATCAAAACATTTTTGAACTTTTTTTTCATTTACGAATGAGCTCTTATTTTTTGTTTTCTCCTCATTAATAAACGTTCCATAGAATCGGCTGCAAGCTCTACAGCTTCCTCAAATGTTTTGCACTGCTTCTTGACTATAAATTCATCTCCGGGCACACTAACTTTTAACTCTGCAATCTTATTAACTTTTGCGCTCGTGTTATCCAGTTTAAAGAATACATCCGAGAAAACTACCCTGTCATAATACTTCTCCAGCTTATCCATTCTTGCCTGAGCGTAGCCAACGAGTTTTCTGTCAACATTAAAGTTGACTGCATGAACATTTACTTTCATAAATATAACTTTTAAATAGTTAAACATTATGAATTATTTCGGTTACGGGGATGCGCTTCCTGATACACTTTTTTAAGTTCCGCAAGGCTGCTGTGCGTGTATATCTGAGTGGAAGACAAACTTGCGTGCCCTAATAATTCTTTTACTGAGTTTAAATCTGCACCGTTATTAAGAAGGTGCGTTGCAAAGGTGTGCCGAAGCACATGCGGACTCTTCTTAACTTTAGCAGATACAACACTAAAGTAACTATTTATTAATCTATAGACAAACGATTCGCTTACTTTTTGCCCTCTGGAATTTAAAATTAACATATCAGGATGCACGATAGTTTTAAGGACATTTCTTTCTGTAAGGTATTTATTAATAAGGTTATAGGTACACTCTAAAACAGGAATCATTCTCTACTTATTTCGCTTCCCTAATACTTTTATAGTACGGTTTGCAGAATCATAGTTATTTAACTTTAAGTTAATAAGTTCCGCCCGGCGCATACCGGTAGTGTAAAAAAGCTCAATTATCAGCCTGTCCCTTATTCCGTCAAAACCATCAGGATATTCGATCCCGGTATAAACATCTGTAAGCTCCTTTTCAGAGAAAGGAACCTGCACTTTTTTTTCTGTTTTAAGCGATTTATGTTTTTGCAGCGGATTCACCTCAATCTGCTTTGAGCGTAAAAGAAATTTGTAGAATGATTTAAGCGAAGATATTTTACGATTTACCGAACGGTTAGACAACCCTCCTTCTACCAGATTTACAATCCAGCTTCTTATATGACTGTAGTTTATATTTTCCAAGACCGCTTCGTGGTCACTGCTTTTTACAAACTGCTCAAACGAAAGCAAATCATCCATATAAGCACGCAGTGTAAGGAGAGAATAGTTTTTCTCCTTTAAAAGATAATCTGAGTATGCATTTTTAGAATCCATAAAAAAACCGTTAACAGCAAAGTTAAACTTTTCTGCTAACGGTTAATATTATAAATTCAACTATTAATTAGTTCTCCGCAGAGTCCCTTAATGTTTGAATATAAGCTGCTTTTTGGATTTGAGCTCTCCTTACAACAGATGGTTTAGTGAATTGCTGGCGGCTTCTTAGCTGTCTTACAACTCCTGTTTTATCAAATTTTCTCTTGTAGCGCTTTAGAGCTCTATCGATATTTTCTCCGTCTTTAATTGGTATAATCAACATAATATAACACCTCCTCTCGTTAAGGGTGCAAACTTATAAAATATTTTTTAATTAAATACCCTAAAACAAATTATTTTGGAGACCACACAGTATATCCATGAGGAGGCGCCTGGATTTTAACCCATGTATCCCCTTGTGTAGCAGGCTCCCAGCCGGAATTACCCGTATAATCTTTTATAACCGTATTTGCCCAGTTTGTATCTACCCAGCGTTCCTGCCAGGAATTACTGTTATTAATATATACAATAAGGCCGGGGCTTCCATTCCTGCGGGCTACATATTCATCGTTGTCTGCATAAAGATAAGTTGTATTACCGGAAGCTTTATTATTATGAATCCATATAAGGTTATTCATTTTATTTTTATCCAGCCACTCTTCATAATCCCTGTAAAATACACACGGGTACCCTTCATGGGTCATTATGTAGGCATAGGCCAAAAGCTTGTTATTATATATCTCATCCGTATCATGATTAGCAACAAAAGTTACTGCTTTATAAGAATTACGCTTTAAAAGCATATCACCGTTAAGCTGTGTAAGATCGTTACCCATAAAAGCATCGCGCATCCTGTAGTAACATGCAAAATCAAAGGCACTGCATTCTGCCTGATTTGCCCACCATTCTAAGGTTGCGGCATTACCATCCCAATATTCCCCTACCGTAAAACCTCCAACAGCATTTTTAAAGTTCTTAACCACCCATGGCTCAAAGCCTTTTACATAATCAAACCTCCAGCCATCAAAACCCATAACATTTTTATAGTATTTAGCTATTGAGTTTGAGTTGTTATAAACCCAATTCTGGACATAAGCCTTATCATGGCATAAATCCGGAAAGCCCCCAAAAGAACCTGAGTCATTTGAATGTACATCGTTGGGATGAAAGTCATTATAAGACCTGTTAAACATACCTGAAGAGGGCTGAAAATTTGTCCAGGTATTACCTCCCGTATAAGGATTGCCTTGTGATGCCCCTCCACTATTGTGGTTAATAACAATATCTGCAATTACGCTTAAGTTATTATTATGGGCTGTAGAAATAAATGACTGAAGTTCAGACAAAGAGCCAAAACGGGTTTCGACACTACCCATCTGATTGTAGCTCCCAAAATCAAAATAGTCAAAAGGGTCATAACCCATAGAAAAGGGTCCGTTTTGCGCCTTGCTTGCCGGTGGCAGCCACACAGCATCAAAGCCAGCATTTTTCCAGGAAGGAAGTTTTCCCTTTATAGTATTCCACCATGTACCCCCTGCAGGAACATCCCAGTAAAAGCCCTGCATCATAACTTTAGAACCTGCTGCTTTTGTGGTTATCTGTACACTATCAGTACTTTCAGCTCCCTGTTTGTCCGTCTGGATATCCGATTCTTCGCTACATCCCATAAGAGCAAGAGCGAATACAAAAGTAAATATGT
>CAMPIZ010000146.1 GCA_946886675.1 uncultured Flavobacterium sp. | reverse complement strand
GTATGTTCCGGTTGGAAGCTCATCGCCGCTGTTGGTCTGGCCAAACCACTCGTCTTTGTAACTGGTCCTGCTGTAAACCTCCTGGCCGTATCGGTTAAAGATACTCAGTTTGGTTACATTAAAGCCATCAAGGTCGAAGTATTCGTTAAGGCCGTCATTGTTAGGAGAGATACCTTTAGGGATCATACACCCAACATTTGTAGCATCAAAAGTCATCAGGAACGGGCAGCTTTCGTCAAAGCCGTCAGGTGTTACAGTAACCTGATATACTCCCGGTTCAAGAGCTACAACCGATGCATTGTCTCCTCCAAAGGTAAGACCATTAGGGTCAGTCCATTCAAAGGTTACATTTGCCTCATTATATACAGTATTTAAGAAGTTAACTGATAGCATAAACTCATTATCAATACAGTCGCCAGCCAGTTCATATTCAGGTGCAGGTACAACCGTTACCATAAAGCTGGTCTCATCTGTACAGTCGCCAAAATCAGCATCGGAATGAGAATAAATATATACCATCTGGTCTGCCATTATTTCGCTGCCTACAGCTAGCATATCGCCGGTACCTCCCTGGCCTGTATAATAACCGTTTCCGGTACTTAATGCAGGAAGCACAAATGGACCACAAGATGTAACATCGTCCATTACATCTGCCACAGGCATAGGCACAAGCGTTACTGTTACCGATTGTGAAGCCACACAACCCATGTTGTTTACGGTAACTTCATACACACCTCCAAGAGTTGCGTTAATGCTTTGTGTAGTATCAGCAATCGGATCGCCGTCACGCGTCCAGCTGTAAGTAACTTCACTTGGATCAAAATCTATCGGTTCTACAGTTATAGTGCCCGAAGATCCTTCACATACAGAGAAATCTTCAGTCAGGTTAAACTGAGGCGGCGTATCTGAAACAATTACTGCAAACTCCCTCATTTCAATACATCCGTTAACACCTACTATCCTTACATAAATAGTTTGCTGGAACTGTACGGTATTTGTAAAGTTTGTATCTAATTCACCTGTACCTGCTTCTGCAGCCTCAGGAGAATCATGGTAAGTAACTGTATAATCAGCCTCATCTAATCCGGCAAGGATTAAACCTGTGTTTTGAGATAAATCGAAAGTATCGAAACCTGAACTGTCGCAAGCTGCTAAATCCACAGGGTCGCCCACTGAAGGGTAGAACTCTATCATTATAGTATCACTTCCTGAACAGGTTGAAGCAAGATACTGAGCATTAATAGTATATTCACCCGGTTCAGTAACAATTATACTAGGGCCTGTTTCTCCTTCCATTAACTGGTCGTTATGATACCACTCAAAAGAGTAATCATCAGGATTAAGGTTAGATTCAAGCACACGCTCTTCTCCAGGACACATAGCATTACCTTCTTCAACTGTTAAGTCAATTCCAAGATCAATATCGCCTATATCAAATGGACCGATAAATACCGCAGAGTCCATAGAGTTATCATTCCTGTCTGCAATAACAAGTTTAATATGATAAGTGTTACCTATTACAACATCCGATTCAGCCACCATAGAGACTGTATGCCCATTAAAGTTGATAGGAGCACTCATATCACCCACTTCGTAATATGCATCAAAGAAATCGATGTTTTGCGACTCACATGCACCATTGTATGCACCATCCTTAATGGTTACTACCGATACCGGAATATCTGTTCCCGGTATAACGGCAAGGTTTTGTGTTGGAGTACCTGCTGTAACATCCGTAAGGAAGAAAGCGAAAGCATCTGAGAAATCACACTGATATGTACCATATTCTTCTGAAGCGAAGATGAATGGGAAAGTCATATGGTCTGTTAGCGGCACAAAGTCAAACTCTAATACCGTAGCATCATTGTAGCTAAATAAGTTAGGATCGATTCCTGTTTCCTGTATATAATTAAATAAATCGGCATCTCCAGGCCAGAATCCTTCGCTTAATGTATTCGTATTAGGACCTACAGAACTCATAGCGTTACCTGAACTTAATACCACACCCTGCTGGATAGGGAAACCGGACATTCCTTTCTGGAACATTGCTATACCGTTTTCACCACCCCAATCATTTGATGTACCAGTACTCCATGTAACGTTAGACACCTGAGCACAGGTTGATGTAACAAGCACCTGTGAAACAAGCTCTTCTACACTATAAGTAGTATTATCTGTAACTATTGAAGCAGGAGTTAATACACAAACCTCAAAACTTGTAGGCGCAACAGGATTATCTAACCAATCGGTAAATACCTGAATATAATATGTATTGCCCGGAGTAAGCCCTGAAACTGTTGTTGCAGTTTCCCAACCGCAATATAACTCTTCCATACCATCACAAGTTCCTGCATAAATATTCATATTAGGAAACACGTTTACCATGTTGTTAATAGAAACACTGTGTGTAGGTTCTGTTGCCTGGAATTCAAACCATACATCATAAGTTGGAGCCTGCCAGTTACATGAAGCCATAGCTCCTGATGATGTTGCACCCGACAATGTTCCGTTTGCAGAAGTAACACACTCTACACCATCATTTACAGGAACAGTTACTGCAGCAGCACATTCGTCGTTTGCGATAGCTGTAACAAATGTAAACGGACCTGACCATGTACTATAACCATCTACAGCGCCACAGTTTGCTCTTACATAGAAAACGTAAGCCGTACCTGATTCAAGATCTTCGGCAAGATAAGGGTGTGCGTCTATAACTTCGCCCGGCGTAGTAGGAGCCGGAGAGCCATAAGGCAGTACCCATATTTCCCACTCTGTTGCATCGCCCATTTCATCCCACTCAAGCAGAGCAGATGTGAGCTGTAAATCTGAAACGCTAAGGTTTTGCGGTTTAGGGCAAGGTGGCGGATCACATGAAACAGCACCTGTAAACAATGTTGTTCCCTGTGCTCCCATACCAGGAGGCTTAAAGTAGATATCCTCTGCAAAAGGGTTATAAACTATAAGTCCCTTATCAGCAGGACCCCATCCGCCAAGATTCCAGTATATTTCTATTTCAACATCATGACAAAGTGGTATATCTACCGTTGCCGATGTGCCCCACTCAAAAGTATCTCCAATAGTAGCAATTGGTACACCCGCCTGGTAAATTGTCATTGTATTATCTTCCCATCCCCAGCCGTTTGCACTGGTCATTTCAAATGTAAATACACATTTGTCTTCCTCATTACACACTTCTGTATGGAAAGCAAAAGGACCTGCCCATTCACTTGAATCTGTGTCTGAACAAACATAACTAACATAATATTCGTACTTTGTAGCAGCTGTTAATCCATCTGCCGTTACAGGAACTGTATCGGTTATCTCACCTACCGAAGTATCGGTTGGTGCAGGCTCACCTGCTTCCACAACATAATATTCCCACTCGCCAGTAGCAGTACCCTGCCAGCTTAACTCGGCCGTGGTCATAGTTTCGTTGTCTGTAGAAAGATCTGTAGGTGGTACACACATAGGGTTATCACAATCTACTGTACCGGAATACAATAAACTGTTTTGAACGCCAGAGTTAAAAGGCTTGGTATAGAATACCTGGTTAAAAGAGTTTCTTATAGCAACACCTACACCTTCAGGACTCCAGCCTCCATCATTCCAGAAAAGCTCAAGAGGCACATCATCACATACCTGAACACTTACCTCTATTGGACCAAAGCCATCTTCCCATGTAAAATCTTCTCCTATCACGGCAAGTGTTACACCATTTTGTGATATGGTCATGGTATTATCATTCCAGCCTCCCCACATAGAAGTCATGATGAATGTATATGTACATTGATCTGCTGGATCACAAATTGTTGTATTAAATAAATATGGGCCTGCCCAAGCACTAAATGTACCCGCGCCACAGTCTGCACGCACATAATATTCATAAGGCGTGGCAGGAGTAAGTGGAGAAGCAGTATAGTTAGTATTTGTATCTACTGTAGTACCTGCCCCCATTGGTATTCCTGCTCCGGGAGCCTGAATTACAATTTCCCATGATGTAGCACCACTTGGATTTGTCCATGACAAATCAACCGAGGTAAGCCCTGCATTGGTTGGCTCAAGCCCTACAGGCTCTTCACAGCCCACCTGTTGTATAACAACATTATATGGCGTTACCTGTGGCCACGGACCCCAGCTGGAAATTACAAAATAATAAGTAACTCCTTCTGTTACTGCCATAGCAGGAATTTCAGCAGGAATTTCTTCCCAGCCAAATATAGCTCCGGCCAAACAGTCTACACCAATGTCATCACAGGAATCATAAACAAAAATACCCGCATCAACAGCAGTGTCATTAAGGTCTATAGTTATTTCACCCGTAAAAGTTGCGGTATAAGAATATACAACATCATCTCCGTTAAGATATTCTTCCCACTCTGAATCAACACAGCTTAAGCCGGGAATACCACTATAGTCATTGCCATAATTTGATGTATTGCCTGTAGCAGAAAAAGGCAATGATGTAATTTCGATAGGCGCATTACAATTATCACCTAAACCAACAGTACTGAACAGAAACGGATCAGACCATTCACTTTCATTACCTACACCACATACAGCTTTTACATAAAACTTATAATCAGTATCAGATAGTAATGTAGGAGAATATTCCGAAGCATCTACAGGCACCCCTGAATCTGTTAGCGGCTGATCTACCGGAATAACAAGTACTTCCCAAGCTGTGGATCCATTTGCATCCCAACTAAGGTCGGCACTGTCAAGGCCTACGTTTTCAGCATTAAGGTTTAGAGGAATAAGACATTCTTCAACAACAGAAACATTGTCTACCAGCCATCTGTCAGCATTATCACCCTCCATAACAAATGCAATGTAAACGTTTTGTCCTACGTTTACATCCGGAAGGTCAACAATAACTTCGTTATACTCCATCTGGGTTGGATTGATCTCAAGCTCAGTCCACTCCTGTACAAGCGTATATGCTGCAAGGTTAGAAGGATCTGCATCCGTTGAAACCATAATCCTGTATAACCCACCGTCATCTCCATTAATTGTAAGCCTTGAAAAAAAGCGAAGCTGTGGATTTGTTGGAAGGTTTACCAGTGGTGTAACCAGCCAGTCCTGTGGAACAGGCTGCGTGTTGGGAACGTTCTCGTTTTCTACAAAAGCAGCACGTAAGCCTTCATAAGGAGGCTGGAAATCATTCCCAAGTTCATTTTGAGTCCATGAGTCATTCAAACCGGACCCATTGTTGTAAATACCCCAGCCTGTAGGTGGCCAGGTGCCTTCAAATCCCTCCTGAGGCAACTGAGAATAGCCGCACCAGCTTATCAGGGATATGACAAGCAGCAAAGTAATTT
>CAMPIZ010000145.1 GCA_946886675.1 uncultured Flavobacterium sp. | reverse complement strand
GTCTAATAGTGTATTTCCTGTATTTTGAGTACCCATGTAATCCTGAACTGTCCTGAAGCCGATAAAACTTCTTGCAGAATCAGCATACTCGTAATCTCTTGTACTTACCTGAAGGAAATATGACACATCTTTCCAAGAACCACCTCTTGTTACTTTACGCATGTTATCATGATCTGTAACGTTCGGGTTCATAGTAGAAACGTACTCATAAGAAGCTGCATCATAAGATGAGTCAGTCCATTCAGCTACGTTACCTGCCATGTTATAAAGGTTATAATCGTTTGGATCGTAAGAATCAGCTTCTACTGTATAAAGAGCACCGTCAGCAGCATAGTCACCTCTCTGAGGCTTAAAGTTTGCAAGGAAACAACCTCTGTCGTTTTTAGCATACGGCCCACCCCATGGATAAGTAGCAGACTGAAGGCCACCTCTTGCAGCATATTCCCACTCTGCTTCAGTAGGCAGACGGAATGAGTTTACAAACTGTCTCCCTTTATCTTTCTGGTATGCATTTTTATAAAGAGTTCTCCATGCGCAGAATGCTTTAGCCTGTTTCCAGCTAACACCCACTACAGGATACTCCCCGTAAGCCTGGTGCCAGAAATAGTCATTATGCATTGGCTCATTGTATGAATAAGAGAAATCTTTAATCCAAACTGTAGTATCAGGATAAACTTCTACTTTCTCTTTTATCAGGTATTTACTCCTTTTGTTTCTTGTGTTTTTAGACTTGTCTTTTGCAGCTGCCTGGATATCCATCCAAGAGTAAGAAAAGATAAGCTTGGAAACATCAACCGTCCTCAAGCCGTTATAAGACTCAGAAGCAGGAAGATACAATGAATCCATCACCTCAACATAGTACTCATCCGGATATTTTTGAGGATCTTCGATAAGCTTTACTTTATGGTTAAGCTTTCTACCCGCATACATATCATCATCAGTACCTAAACTGTAGTAGTTATCATACATGTATTGATCGTAAGGCGATTTTTCTTCGGTAGACTGATCAAGGAAAGCATATTCTCCAACACCACCACTTCCCGGAGTCTGACCCATTTCGTCAGCAAGGATAGCAAGTCTTGTCCTGATAGTAGAATCCTTAACCCACTCCACAAACTGACGGTATTCACTGTTAGTGATTTCTGTTTCATCCATATAAAACGAACGAACAGTAACTGTCTTAGTAGGAGCATCCTGAACATTAGCCAAATCGTCGTCAGATTTACCCATTATGTAAGCGCCACCAGGAACCAAAGTCATACCATAAGGCTTTTCAGGCCTCCACTTTTTCCCTCTAACACCTACAAGCTCTCCGCGGTCACTGGAACCACAGCTAATTAAAAATGATAAAGTTGCTGTTAATGCAATGAACTTCTTCATATAAATTTGGGTTATTAATGTAATTCTATTTTTTAAGGGCGTAAACCTATTTATTTATTTTCAAAAAAACAATTTTTTTAGTAAAAAAACCTAAACAAAAAGTAATCTATTGATAACTTTAAGGAAACTCATAATTTTTTATAACAATACCATTATAAAATGTTTTTTCTCTGAGCCTCCACCAGCGTTCCGGTATCTCACTTCCGCATGCTCCCATATAGTCTTCATGTGTACATGGTAACAACGTATTTCTGTTTAATTTATTGTTAAGATGCGAAACATATGGTATCTCAATCCACCATCTGTCAGTCTTATCACTCTTGTAAAAAATAAGCTCCTCATCATCCAGCGGAACAATATATTTAAGGTACTGATCTTTACTGCCAAAAGGATATTCATTAGATCTGTAATGATAGCCTTCTATAAAATACCAAAGTACCTGAGCTATTAAAACGGACTCCTGCCTTGAATTATTGTGATTAAAAATTCCAAATGCAGAAACCTTATCACTTATGCCCGCATAGCGTGCTAAAATACAAATTTCTTTTCCATCAAAGCCATTTGGGATAAATTTAACATAATTTCCTGAATCGGCTGATTTTACTGAATTTAGATCGACAGAAACTATGTCAGCATCTCTAAACACAGGTTCGGCAATAGTTGGATTGTTGCAAATTTCACCTAGACGGTAGGCTTCAAAATATAATTTTTCAATAAGATCAATCTCTTCCTGAGAATTATAATATGTTTGATATCCAATATTACTAAAATTGAAAAGATTATTAGGTTCTTCTACGATTATTTTAGTAAGGTATGAGTTTGCAGTGAGCTTTTCGTTTTCTTTTCCGAAATCAAACTTACTGTCTATAGATACCAGGTTTACCATCTGCTCCAGCTTATCATAACCCCTGTACACAGCATACGTAATATCCTGAGAACCTCCTATTACAACCGGAATAACCCTGTTTTTTACCAAATGCTCAACCAGGCTTTTAACCACATAATATGTATCTTCCGGCGTATCACCGGCAGCCACATTCCCAAGATCTACAATATTCATATCCCAGTTACCGGGAAAAAGGCTGTAGAACTGCTTTCTAACATGATCCAGCGAAACATGTTCTTTCCTTTCATCCATGCCCCTGTTTTCCAAAACACCTATAATAGCTATAGCTGCTTTATCCAGGTCCGGAAAAACTTCAGAAGTATGGATATCTATTTTCCTGCCTAGAGACTGTACCGAAAGTTCGCTAACAAACTCCAGCACATCAACATCAACAGGTTCGAGAAAATCAAAAACCATAGCTGTTATTTCTTTTTAGAGGTTGCTTTCTTTGCCGGAGCTTTTTTAGTCGTTTTTTTGGCTGGAGCTTTTTCAGCTATCATTGTCTTAACCTGATCAAGGCTAAGCTTTGAAGCATCCACATCCTTATTAAGCTCTATTTTTGTCTTACCTTTAAGGATTACCGATCTTCCCCAGCGGGCTTTTTCTACCCTTATACCTTCTTCTTCCCAGTTATGTATAATCTTATCTTTATCCTTTTGCAGCTTATCCTCTATCAGTTCGTTAATATCGGCCTGTGTAAGGTTATCAAAGTCGTATTTTTTATTTACGTTTATAAACATCCCATTCCATTTAATGAATGGGCCAAACCTACCTACACCTTTTTGAACAGGTTCGTTTTTATACATACCAATAGGAGCATCTGCCTGTTCTTTCTCTGCAATAAGCTTTGCAGCAACATCAAAGGTTACATCCATAGGATCCATACCTTTAGGCAGAGAGATAAAAGTTTTACCAAAGCGCACATAAGGCCCAAAACGGCCATTGTTTACTTCAACTTCCTCACCTTTATATGTACCCAGTGATTTTGGCAGCATAAACAACCCTAAAGCTTCATCCAGAGTAATACTGCCTATATTTTGTTCCGGCAGGAGGCTGGCAAATTGCTTATCATCATCTTCCGCCTCACCTATTTGTGCCATTGGCCCAAACTTACCGAGGCGTACACTTACCTGCTTACCGGTTTTAGGATCAGTCCCCAATATTCTCTCCCCCGACTCCCTTTCGGCATTTTCCTCTACATTTTTAACCGTGGGATGAAAATGAGTGTAAAAATCGTTCATCATTTTGGTCCAGTCTTCATTACCGGAAGCAATTTCGTCAAAATCCTGCTCTACTTTTGCCGTAAAATTGTAATCGAGAATCGTTTCAAAATGATTTACAAGAAAATCATTTACAATCATACCTATATCTGTAGGTACCAGTTTACCTTTATCAGAACCAAAGTTCTCTTTAAGGACCTGCTCTGAAACCGAGCCGCCTTTTAAAGTAAGCTGATGATATTTCCTTTCCTGGCCTTCAAAGCTTCCTTTTTCTACATAATTCCTGCTGATAATAGTAGAAATAGTAGGCGCATAAGTTGACGGACGGCCTATACCCAGCTCTTCAAGTTTTTTAACAAGTGCAGCTTCTGTATATCGGGCAGGAGGCCTGGAAAAACGTTCTACTGCCGTTATATAATTATTGTTTAGCCTTTCATTTACTGTTAAAGCAGGCAGCATGCCTTCCTGTTCCACATCCTCATCATCACTACCTTCAAGATATACCTTAAGGAAACCCTCAAATAAAAGCACCTCGCCGGAAGCAGCAAAAACTTCTTTATGATTATTAGCCTCAATTTTTACATTGGTACGCTCTAACTGGGCATCACTCATTTGAGACGCCACAGTCCTTTTCCAGATAAGATCATAAAGCCTTGCCTGATCCCTGTCTATATTAACCGTATGGCGTGCCATATCTGTAGGACGTATAGCTTCGTGTGCTTCCTGAGCACCTTTGCTCTTTGTTGCATAATTGCGCGGCTTGCTAAATTCTTTACCATAAGATTTTACAATCTCGGCCTCTGCAGCCGCCATAGCATCCTGAGAAAGGTTAACGCTATCTGTTCTCATATAGGTAATCAAACCTGCTTCATACAGCCTTTGTGCCAGCATCATGGTTACACCTACAGGAAAGTAAAGCTTTCTTGAAGCCTCCTGCTGTAGTGTAGATGTTGTAAAAGGTGCTGCCGGTGATTTTTTTGCCGGCTTTGTTTCAAGGTCAGAAACTTTATACTGGGAATCTAAATTCTTATTTAGAAAATCCTGTGCTTCCTGTTTTGTGCTAAAATTTTTAGGCAGCTTTGCCTTAAATGATTTTCCTGCTTCGTTTACAAACTCAGCCGTTACAGAATAAGAAGCTTCGGGTTTGAAATTTTGTATCTCTCTTTCACGCTCTACAATCAACCTTACAGAAACCGACTGTACACGCCCTGCGGAAAGTCCGCTTTTTACTTTTTTCCATAAAACAGGAGAAAGCTCATAACCCACAAGTCTGTCCAGCACCCTTCTTGCCTGTTGGGCATTTACAAGGTTATAATCAATACTTCTTGGGTTTTCTATTGCTTTTTGTATCGCTGTTTTGGTAATCTCATGGAAAACAATACGCCTGGTTTTGCTTTTATCAAGTTTAAGCTCTTCCGAAAGGTGCCATGCAATAGCCTCCCCTTCACGGTCCTCATCACTTGCCAGCCAAACCGTATCGGCAGACTTAGAAAGATCTTTAAGTTTTTTAACCAAAGCCTTTTTATCAGAAGACACCTCATATTTAGGTTTAAATCCGTTTTCCACATCAACCCCTATCTCCTTAGAAGGTAGATCGGCTATGTGCCCATAACTGGACTCAACCTGATAGTCTTTTCCTAAAAATTTTTCAATGGTTTTTGCCTTAGCCGGCGACTCAACAATCACTAAATTCTTTGCCATATTTGCTCTCCTTTGTGTCGCAAAAGTATATGATTTTTTTAAATATTGAATTTTACCCCCTTTAAAATCATTTTTTTCCGATGAAATCACAGCTTTAAAAAATACACAAAACTTTTTTACGCGCAATTGCAAAAAAAACCGTTTAATAAAACTTTATTATCTTTAAGATTAACGGCCCAAGGATATCCCAAATCCCAATT
>CAMPIZ010000144.1 GCA_946886675.1 uncultured Flavobacterium sp. | reverse complement strand
GTTTGATGATCCTAAGTTCTGCAATAGCAACAGCGCAGGAGAAAGGCAAAATAAACGGTACTGTAACCCTTAGCGGCAACACTCCCGCCGAAAATATCTCGATAGTTTTAAAAGGTTCTCTTTTATCTGCTATAACAAATGATGAGGGACAGTATGAAATAAAAAACATAAAACCGGGCACTTATACAATACGCCTTTCTGCAATAGGCATAAAAGCTATTGAAGAAAATGTAACTGTAGCAGCCGGAGAAACTATTACAAGAAACTTTACATTATCTGAAAGCCAGGAAGAGCTTGACGAAATTATAATAGATGGAAAAGGCAACAAGTTTGCACGCACAAAAAGCGAAGTTGTTTCTAAAATGCCTTTAAAAGACATAGAAAACCCTCAGGTTTACAACACTATATCTGCCGAAGTTTTAAAAGAACAGGTAATCACCAACTTTGATGATGCGCTTAAAAATGCTCCAGGTATAGACAAGCTTTGGGAATCTACAGGACGTGGTGGAGATGGTGCAGGTTATTATTCATTAAGGGGTTTTGCAGTGCAGCCTAATCTAATAAATGGTGTAGCTGCTCTTTCTAACGGAAGCCCGGATATTGCAAATATTGAAAGAATTGAGGTTATTAAAGGTCCGTCAGGAACATTATTTGGAAGTACTTTGGTATCTTATGGAGGTTTAATAAACATAACTACAAAAAGACCTTACGGTTATTTTGGCGGAAGCGTTTCTTATACAGGCGCAACTTATGGACTTCACAGAACTACAGTTGATGTGAATACCCCTTTAAATGATGATAAAACTGCACTTTTACGTTTAAATGCAGCTTATCATACACAAAACAGCTTCCAGGATGCCGGCTTTAAGAAATCTTTCTTTGTAGCCCCATCACTTTCTTATGAAGTGTCTGATAAATTATCATTTCTGGTAAACACAGAATTTTATAATGGCAGAAGCACTAACCCTATAATGCTGTTTGTTGACAGGGGGTCTGAACTTAGGGTGCATAATATTGATGAGTTAGATTATAACAACAAGCGTTCATACACAAGTAATGATCTTTATATAGATACTCCTACATTCAGCCTTCAGGGTATGATGAATTATAAGCTAACGAACAACTGGACCTCGCAGACTATACTTTCAAGAACATCTGCCAAGTCTCAGGGTTACTACTCTTATCTTTATGAAGGTACAAGCGGTATTGAAGCTGCGTTAGGCACAACCTTTGACGAAGGTATAATACTAGCGCGTTATACCAGCAAACAAAACTCTGAAACTTATGGCACTAATATCCAGCAAAACTTTATTGGTGAGTTTAATATAGGGTCTGTAAAGAATAAATTAGTAGCCGGTTTAGACTATTACAACACAAATAGTGTAGGTAACAGTACAGGTTATGGTGTACAGGGCTTTGTAAACCTGGGAGTAGACGAAGCAATATTTCAAAGTATAGCTCCAGCACTTCATGCAGCATATGGTGATATTCCAATGGCTCCTATGAGGCCAGGGGTAGACGACAGTGGGGTACTTACACAGGATGCTGCAGATACAGGAATTGCTCTTTCATCAGGGCCAACCCCAACAAAAAACAAAACAAAGCAGGAAATTTTCAGTGCTTATGTATCTGAAGTAGCTTATATACTTCCTAATTTATCTGCTATGGCCAGCGTTCGTATAGACCGTTTTAGCAATAAAGGAAATTTAGCTACAACTTCAGATGATTACAACCAGACAGCTGTTTCTCCTAAGTTTGGATTAGTATTCCAGCCAGTACTTAATAAAGTTGCACTTTTTGCTAACTATATGAATGGTTTTAGCAATGTAGCGCCAATAACAACTCCATCAGGAAATATCCTGACTTTTGATCCTGAGCAGGCTAATCAGTTTGAGTTTGGTACAAAACTTAATCTTTTAAATGATAAGGTTATTGCAAACTTAAGTTACTATAACATTAAAGTGAGTAATACTGTTTTACAGGTTAGTCCGGAAGAATATATACAGGATGGCGAGCAGGTTAATAAAGGTTTTGAAGCCAGTGTTATTGCCAGCCCGATAGAAGGCCTAAACATTATTGCAGGCTACAGCTATAATGACAGCAGGCTTGAAAAAGCAGAAGAAGGAAATGATTTTGCAGGCAAAAGGCCGGAAAGTGCAGGACCACAAAACCTGGCAAACCTTTGGGCAAGCTACAAGTTTAGCAGTGGTGCCTTAAACGGATTCGGATTAGGTTTTGGTGGTAACTACGGCAGTAAGAACATGATTTTTAACAGGAATCTTGGTGGAACGTTTACACTTCCTGAGTACACTGTTCTTAATGCTTCGGTATTCTATAATGCAGATGCTTTTACAATTACTCTTAAGCTTGATAACCTTAATAATGAGGAATACTATAAAGGATGGTCTACAATTAATCCTCAGATGCCGAGAACATTTGCTGCCAACCTAACATATAACTTCTAATAAAACACAGCATCTTCCCTTGCGGGAAGATGCTTTTTATAATGTATACTATGAAAAAATCAATTTTATTACTGCTGCTTCTTTTTGTTTCCGCTCCTTCTTTTGCACACTTTATGTGGGTAGAAACAAACACTACAGGAAAAGTTAACCAAAAACAGGAAGTTAAGGTTTATTTTGGCGAGTACACTTATGGTGTTATAGAAAAAGTAAACGAAGAGGCTTTTGGGAAAATGAAGAAATTTACGCTTTGGGTTGTCGCTCCAAACGGAGAAAAACAAGCCATACAGGTAAATGCAGGCGGTACTTTTTACACAGGCTACTTTACCCCAAAAACAAATGGCACTTATACTGTAGTGCTAAACAATAACGAAATTGATGTAATAGATTATACTCAGTATGATTTTGGAATTTTTAAAACCCACTATCATTCTGTTGCTAAGGTAGAAGTAGGTAATAAGCCTGCAGAAACTGCAGCTGTTAACCCGGAAGGCCTTACCATTGTTGACCTTACTAAAAAACAGCATAAGGAAAAAGGTGAAACTGTGCTTAAAGTACTTTATAAAGGCCAGCCGGTTAAAGATCAGGAGGTAACGGTTTTCATATCAGACTTATGGTCTAAAAAAGTATATACTGATGAAAACGGCCAGATAAAATTTTCACTACCATGGAAAACTAAGTACATACTTGAAGTTACACGCAAAGAAGAAGTACCTGGCACTTACAACGGTAAAGATTACCAGTTTGTGTGGCATTGCGCAACATATGCAATTCCGGTAGAATAATATAAAAAGCCCCATGACCAAGAAAAAAAACAAGAAGAAAAAAGGTTTTAAACATTGGGTGGGCAAAATCCATCTTTGGCTCGGATTAGCATCCGGGCTTATGGTTTTATTATTATCCGTAACAGGATGTATATATGTATTTAGTCAGGAAATTGTAGCATGGCAGCGCAGCGGCGAAATGTATGTTTCTGAAGTAAAGGGAGAAAAACTGCCTGTAAGCACTATATGGAATAAAACACTGGCGGCTGTAGGCGACACTATAGAGCTTGGAGATGTGCATGTATACAAAGACCCGAAAAAATCATATGAATTTCATTGCTATAAAGCAAGCAACAATCCGGATGCGATATGGTATTTTGACACTATAGACTACTATTACCATATTTATGTAGACCCTTACACGGGAGAAGTTCTGGGTATTTATGATGAGAAAAAGGATTTTTTCAACATTGTAAAAATGCTGCACTGGAGCCTGCTTTTTAAAACAGAAATAGGCCAGCCAATAGTGGGCTGGAGCACATTTATTTTTGTAGTAATGTTTATTTCGGGCATCATTTTATGGTGGCCAAAAAATAAGGCTGCCAGAAAACAGCGATTTAAGTTTCAGTGGAAACCAACTACAAAATGGCGAAGGAAAAATTATGACCTTCATAATATATTAGGTTTTTACATTGCCACTGTAGCTATAATTATAGCTTTTACAGGTATGGTTTGGGCTTTTACCTGGTTTCAGGCCATAGTTTATGTAGCGGGATCGCAAACTACAGTACCCCCTGAACAGATAGTTAAACAATCTGAAGCAACTGATGGTGATACTGATAAGGCTCTCGATATAGCAAGCAGCTATGTTCAGAAAAACTATTCGGATGCAGATGCTTTCAGCATAGGAAAAGCTGAAGAGAAAACCGGAGCGATAAATGTGTATGTACAGCAACATCCCGGCAAATATTATGTTTACCACCAATTACAATTCGATCAATATACAGGTAAACTCCTCCATGCGCGAAACCATGACGAGAAAAACTTTGGTGAAAAACTAATTACTGCTAATTATGATATTCATGTGGGTGCCATATTGGGCATTCCGGGTAAAATAATTGCTTTTATAGCCAGTTTTATATGCGGCATGCTGCCCGTTACCGGATTTTTAATATGGTGGGGCCGCAGGAACAAAAAAACTAAAACAGTTTAATGATTTAATATAAAATCATTAAGTCATTAAGCTGTTAATTTTCTTCCTAAATAAATATTATTTTTATTAGCTGACGGATTAATATTGTGGCTAATAATGCGCCTTTACAGAATCTGTAATATCTGAAACTAATGATCCGGCGGCTTATCCTGAAGGCAGTATACTTCCCGGTTATTCTAAGCATGTTGCCAATGCGTGGCTAACTATACTGTTCAGGATGGTTTTTTTAAGGGCTTAGGTGCTTCAGGAGGGTTTACATTCCTTGGTTATCGTGAAACAGACACATGGAGCCCGGGAGCAGATAAATTACCGGATTACTTTAAACTTGACGGAGGGTTATCATATGAAATGGGCAAGTTTAAAATCACAGCAAATGTATTTAATATACTTGATGAATACCTGTACAGTGGTTGTTACTATGCTTGGTTAAGCGCTTACTACTGGCAGGCTGAAACCCCAAGAAATTCTAGACTGAGCATTGCATACAGGTTCTAAGAAAACAAACTCCTCGTTACAGATGGTCTGTAACGGGGAGTTTCAGGAATAATAATTAATAACAGATTTCTTCTGTTGATAATTAGGGTTAGTTAAGTGTTTCTTTTAAAAAAAGGCTGTATAGGAATAATCCTTACAGCCTTTTTCAATAAAATAGGTTTGTGCCTACTTATTTAATACAACAGCCTCTTTAGACCACTTTTTAATATCTGCGATCCTGCTGTCGTTATAATCTACTTCGTTAAGTATAGAGCCTGTCCAGAAAAACCATTTACCTGATTTTTCTCCGTTTGTATACTCACCTATAGCCTGCTTAGATCCATCTTCGTTAAACGACATCCACTTTCCGTGAGGCTTGCCGTTTTCATCATAATAACCCTGTTGTTTAACCTGTCCGTTATCATAATAATATGTGGCTTTTACTTTTTGGCTTTCTAACTCATATTTTGGCTCTGTACGTTGTGCTGACACTACACATGCTGATAACAGCATTCCGGCAATAATAATCTTTTTCATATCAGTTTTGTGTTTATAT
>CAMPIZ010000143.1 GCA_946886675.1 uncultured Flavobacterium sp. | reverse complement strand
TTATTATTTAATACACCCGTCTATGGCCGGTGCCGCAAACTGTGCTAAAATAAGGCTTACAGCCAGGCAGCAATGGTTTGATCAGGATGATGCCCCTCAGTTACAGACTTTAAGCTTTAACGGAAGTGTAGGCCCTTCATCAGGTATAGGTATTATCGCTTTTAACGATAAGAATGGTTATCATTCTCAAACAGGAGCTAAGCTTACTTATGCGCACCACATTCGTTTTTCAAGAAGTGATTATGATTTGAACCAGTTATCATTCGGTATGAGTGCAGGTTTGGTTCAGAGCCGTTTGGATGAGACAGAATTTGGTCCTGAATTTGACCCTATTATCGATGGAGGAATGAAGCAAAAAGACTCTTATTTTAATATCGATATCGGAGCGTCTTATCATTACCTTGATTTTTATGCACATTTTACTGCGAAAAATGTAATTAAAAGCCAGAGAAGCCTTTACAGCGATTTTGAAAGTGATAACTTAACTGCATACCTTGCTAGCTTAGGTTATGTATTTGGAAATGTTGACCGTATTCAATGGGAACCCTCAGTAATGTTTAAGTTAACTGAAGAAACAAAAGAAAAATCCATAGACATTAACCTTAAGGCTTATAAAGAGCTTGACTTTGGTAGGCTTTGGGGTGGTTTATCATACAGAAGGTATTTAGACGGTGCACAGTATATTGAAGGTACAGGAGCCAGAGATCAAAACCTTCAGTATTTTACTCCTATAATAGGTGTTAACTACAAAAACTTTATGTTTGCGTATACATATTCTTACCTAACAGGCGATGTGAAATTTGATAACTCAGGTTTCCATCAGATAACACTCGGTATTAACCTGTTCTGTAAGAGAGAAAAATATGATTGTAACTGTCCTGCAGTTAACTAATTATAAATACATTATTAATTCCGTCCCGATAGTTTTTATCGGGACGATTTTTTTTTAAGGATATGCTAATTAAAGAAGTAAGAGGTAAATTTCCACAGATACCGGAAGATTGTTTTGTTGCCGAAAATGCTACAATTGTAGGTGATGTAACCTTTGGTCAAGAGTGTAGTGTATGGTTTAACGCTGTGATAAGAGGCGATGTTCATTATATAAGGATAGGGGATAAGGTTAACATACAGGATGGGGCTGTTATACACTGTACTTATGAAAAGCATCCTACTGAAATAGGAAATAATGTCTCTATAGGGCATAATGCTATTGTGCATGGCTGTAAGGTTATGGATAACGTTTTAATAGGTATGGGAGCCATTGTGATGGATAATTGCGTTATAGAATCTAACTCTATAATTGCGGCAGGTGCTGTTGTAACACAAAACACTGTTGTAGAGTCGGGAACAATATATGCAGGTGTACCTGCCAAAAAGGTAAAGGATATAAATGCTTCTGATTTTGCCGGGGAAATAGAAAGGATATCTAACAATTACGTTATGTATTCTTCCTGGTTTAAAGAAGAAGAGGAATAATTAAAAATCTTTTTCTATAACAGTATATTTATTTTCAAGAATACTGTTTAATACTCTTGGATTACTGTTTGTGTAAAATATCTGCTTACTCTCCTGCTGAGTTATGTTCAGTAGGTTAAGTGATTCCAGTATATTTTTTGTTTGTCTTGCCACAGCCTGTCCTGAATCAATTATTTTAACGCTCTCTGGCAGTATTTTTTTTATTTGAGGCACAAGATAAGGGTAATGACTGCAACCCAGTACCAGATAGTCTATATTGGCCTTTATCATAGGTTTAAGATATGCTTTAAGAAGTTGTTTCATTTCATGTGAATCAATAGATCCTTCTTCTATAAGCCTTACCAGGCCGTGCCCCACCTGTTCTACAATTTTTATATCCTTATAATTTAAAATTGCTTCATGGAACAACTCACTGTTAAGCGTTCCTTTTGTAGCCAGTATGCCTATGGTTTGCGTTTGTGTATGGCTGGCCGCGGGTTTAATGGCGGGTTCTATTCCTATAAACGGAACATCATATTTTGCTCTTAATTCTTTTATAGCATTAGTTGTAGCGGTGTTGCAAGCTACTACTATAATTTTGCAGTTTTGCTCTAAAAGAAATTCTGTGTTTTTAAAGCTAAGTGCTATTATCTCTTCTTTGGATTTTTGCCCGTATGGTGCATTTTTGCTATCAGCAAGGTAAATTGAGTTTTCATAAGGAAGCAGGCTGTGTATTTCCTTCCATATTGATGTACCTCCTATTCCGGAATCGAACAAGCCGATAGGGTTTATGCTTTTATCCATTTAACAAATATAAAAAAACGGCTCAAATTTTTGAGCCGTTATCTTTATTGGTAATTAAAAATTAATTAGAAACCAAGTTCTTTTTTAACGTCAGCCATTAAGTCCGGACCATCAGCAAGGATTACACCGCTTCCTGTAGAAGAATCTAAAACATACTGGTAACCTTTAGCTTTAGCTACCTTTTGAATGGCTGTTCTCGATTTTTCTAATATTGGCTTATAGATGCTTTCCTGCTTTTCCATAAGTTCTTTTTGAGCAGTTTGCTGATATTGCTGAATTCTCTGTTGCATATCCTGTACCTCTTTAGCACGAGCTTCGTTTACAGCTTCTGTTTGAGTAGCAGCTTCCTGATCGTATTTTTTTATTTTAGTCTGGAACTCTTCCACCATAGTCCTGTACTCATTATCATATGTTTTGCTGATTTGCTCAAGCTGTGCATTCGCTGCCTTCATTTCCGGCATTGCCGTCATTAGCTCATTTACATTAATGTGTGCTATTTTAGCCTGTGCAGAAACTGTCTGGCTAACTCCTACTAAAAGAACTGCAGCGATTAATAAAGATTTTAATTGTTTCATCATTTAAGGTATTTGTATTAATTTTTGTTTTTTGTTTACTCTGTTCCGTTTTCTTCCTGATTGTTTTCTTGAGTATCAGGAGTGCTGTTTTCCTCGTTTTGCGGTGTATTCCTGTTTCTTTGTTCTTCTCTGGCCTTCTGTGCAGCTTCTCTTTGTTCCTGAAGCTGTTTTTTTCTTTCTTCTATAGTTTTTCTTCTCTCTTCATTTTTTCTTTCCCTTTCTTCTCTTGCATCCTGTGCGGGATCTGTATTTCCGGTTCCGGTACTCTGTGTATCTTCACCTGCAGGCCTATTGCCTTCGGCAGCGCTTTTCTCTTCCGTCTGATTACCATTTTGCCTTGCCTGCCTTTCAGCCTCTCTTTCCTGCCTTATTTGTTCCCTGCGCTCTTCATACTGCCTTCTCTTTTCTTCCTGCGCTTTCCTTCTTTCTTCAATACGTTTTTCTTTTTCGGCTTTTCTGTCTTCAATAACCTGCTGTTTTTCCTGGTATGCAGGGTCAAGCTCAAGCTCTTCCTGTTTTTCCATTTCTTCAAACTGCTTAAGCTCTTTTCCACTTAACTGTTTTCTTTTTGCAGCCCTGGTAAGCCTTCCTACCACAAAATCACTTATATCATGCCTGTTTGCTGCAAACAGCATTGTGAGGTCTGATGATTTGTCAAAGATAAAATCATAATTTCTTGATTCGGCAAGGTCTCTTACAATATTAAAAACCTGATCCTGGATAGGCTTTACCAAAACAGCTTTTTGCGTAATAAGATCGCCTGTAGGGCCAAATCGTTTTTCCTGATAGTCTATAAGCTCTTTTTCCAGAAACTTTATTTCTTCTTCGCGCTCTTCTATAAGCTCTTTTGTTAGAAGGGCTTTTTCAGTATCAAGACTTTCTTTCAGTTTATTGATGTCATTTCTCTTTACTTCTATTTCCTGTTTCCATTTTTGTGCCTTTTGCTCCAGCTGGTTTTTTGCCTCTGCATAATCAGGAACTTTGTCCAGTATATACTCCATATCTATGTAGGCAATCTTCATGCCTCTGGACTGGGCATTTGCTCCAAGAACAGTGAATAATGCAAGTAATACTAAAAAATGTTTTTTCATAACTTATTTCGTATTAGAAAATATCATGCCACTTTTTTTTTAAAACTGCTGGCCAATGATAAAGTGTGTTTCCCAGCCGTTTCTTTGTGTAGATCCCGGCAGTGGGTCAAATCCATTTGCGAAATCGATACCCAGTAAGCCAAATGCAGGCATAAACACCCTTAAACCAACCCCTGCCGAACGTTTAAGGCTGAAAGGATTGAACTCCCTGAATGAATCGAAAGAGTTACCTGCTTCCAGGAACGTTAAGGCATATATTGAAGCCTGTGGCTTAAGTGTTATAGGGTAACGAAGCTCTAATGAGAACTTATTGTACACAGTACCACCGTTGATTGATGAAAGCGCCTGGTTAGGATAACCCCTTAGCTGTATTACTTCCCTTCCGTCTAATGCATAGTTTGCAAGGCCGTCACCACCAACAAAGAACCTCTCGAAAGGAACAAGCCCTCTTTCTGAATTATAAGCGCCAAGGAAACCAAATTCTCCTAGTGTTCGAAGCACTAATTTATTATAAATTTTTGTATACCAATCGGCTTTTACTTTAATTTTATAATATTCCAGCCAATTGAAACGCTTCTGGTCTACCTTTGCCTGATCTACGGCAGCATCCTGATAATTATATACAACCTGCCCGTTTTCATTTACATATTGTCCGGAACTGTTTCTTAGCTTATATCCTTCCTGGTTTTTAAGATCCCCGTAATCTATACCATTAAACAATGAGTAAGGGAATGTTACCCGTGCACTAATACTGAATAATGAACCATACATTGGGTAAATAGGGTTTGCACCTCTGTTATCCCTGCTTATCTCGGCAGTGTAGGCAAGGTTGCGCGAACTACCATTACCAAAGGTAAACAAGCCGGTATTATAGTTGCTAAGATCGTAGTACTGGAAACTTAACGAATGTGAAAGCCTTAAGTTGTCATATAATCCGCTTAATCTTTTTGATAAACCTAAGCTTAATGATGTTATGGTAAAGCTTCTGTCTCTGTCTACATCCCTTGACTGGAAATTGTACAGGAATTGCTTACTATGTGATAATGAAGAGAATAGCTGTATAGGCTTTTTACCGCCAAACCAAGGCTCTGTAAATGAAAGGCTGTAGGTTTGGAAATAAGTACTTCCCTGAAGGCGTAAAGACAGTTTTTGTCCATCACCCATAGGTACCGGTTTATAAGCATCTTTATTAAAGATGTTTCGCATGGAGAAGTTGTTGAACGAAAGCCCCAGCGTACCTATAAAGCCGCCACCGCCATAACCACCCTGAAGCTCAATCTGGCTCGAACCTCTTTCGGTAACATTCCATTCTATATCCACTGTTCCTGTTTCAGGTGAAGGGTTCTTTACGTCAGGACGTATGGTTTCAGCATCAAAGAATCCAAGAGCACCCAGTTCCCTGATTGTATTGATAACATCTTCCTTATTCCATTTCTGGCCCGGCCTTGTTCTTAATTCACGATAGATAACATGGTCGTTTGTTTTCTCATTACCTACAACGGTTACTTTATTAAAGTAAGCGATAGGCCCTTCAACTATACGAATTTCAAAGTCGATAGTGTCGTTTTCGGTACGTACCTCTACAGTATTAATA
>CAMPIZ010000142.1 GCA_946886675.1 uncultured Flavobacterium sp. | reverse complement strand
GGTTTATATAACAAGGATAACGAAGATAAGTTTGCCGACTTTTATGAGGCCTATAATTATAATTTTAACGATAACGTACTTAAAGACCCTATAATTAAAGGTATGCCGGCACCGGGCCCTAATCTTGACTACTGGAATGTTTGTCCAAACAACGGTGGTAGATTTGACAGGGTAGTGGGTAATTAAGCATTATTATTCGGTTACCAAAATAAAAAGGGATGCAATCTGCATCCCTTTTTTATTTTTATCCTCCCATGTAGTCATCGTCTCCGCCGTTATCTCCGCGTTGTCTTTCTTCTTTCATACGCTGCTGCTTGTTCATGTTAAAGCGGTAAGTAAAAGACAGGGTAATCTGTCTTTGCCTCCACTGCCATTCACTGTATGAGTATACCTCAGGCAGATCAGTATATGATTTTCTTTTTCTGGAGTTAAATATATCGCTAACATTTAGTGTAATAGTAGCTTTTTCTTTTAAAACATCTTTACTCAGGGCTGTATTAGTACTTAAAATACCTTTGCTACGTCCCTGCGCATTTTCCTGCGGTGCATTATAGGTACTGTTTATCTGCCAGTCTATTCCCCAAGGCAGGTTCATTTTACTGTTTACCCTGGCAAACCAGCTGTAAGCGGTATTGTCAAAATTCTGATAATCCACAACTTCATTGCCATTACCGTCGGTATAAGTAAAGGTATAGTCGCCATCGGTTTCTACCCTAAAGAAATTAAAGTTACCGTTTATCCTCCACCATCTGAAAGGATTGTAATTGGTATTAAATTCAAAACCAAAACGGTATTCTTTAGCAAGGTTAATAGGCGTAATAAAAGTAACAGGAATTTCACCATTTTGCGCATCTTCCGTCCTTCTTACAAACTGGAAAGAGTCGTCTGTTACATTAAGGTATGCCGATGTACTAAGGGTAACATCCCTCCAGCGTTTAAGGTAGCCTACGTCAAAAGAGTTTGTCATAGACGGATTTAGGTCTGGGTTACCCTGAAATATATTAATGTTACTCTCAAGGCTTGAGAACGGATTAATAAAACGTCCCCTTGGCCTGTTTATCCTTCGGCTGTAGCTTACACTTGCACTGCTTTCTTCAGAAAACTCATAGGTAAGGAAAGCACTTGGGAAAAAGTTATTGTACTTTTTGTTATTGTAATCGTTTCTGTTTACAAGGTTTACATCAATGTTAGAGTCTTCCCATCTAAGTCCAAGCAGGTAAGAGAACTTACCAATTTTAGAGCCATATTGTGTGTATAAGGCATTTACATATTCGTTATACTCCAGCATGCTGGTAAAATTGTCATTTGGCTGCCATACTCCGGTATTGTCCAGTACTTCGGCTCTGGAGTCGGTTTTCATTTCTGTAAAGCTGCCTCGGTATCCGGCTTCAAAACGGCTTTCTTTTCCTAAAGGGAGCACATAGTCGGCCTGTATAAGGCTACGTTTTTCATCTTCCAGGTTAAACGTTCTTTCATACGAATTGTCTTCCGGATTAGCGCTACCTAAAATAATATCGTTTATCTGTGCAGTTTCGTCGTCTTTATTAGAGGAGATAGAAGCATCGATTTTAAGCTCATGTCCTTCACCATCAAACTTTTTTATAAGGTTTGTTGAGTACTGGAAATTATCGTCTTTTTCATCCTCAAGATTATAACGGTAACGTGTGTTATTGTAGCTGCCGTCGGCAAAAAAGCTATCATAGTAAGTGTTGGTAGGGTTTTCGCCATCACTTCTTCTCAGGGAAACCGAGTTTGTCCAGGTAAGTGTGGTATCAATAAGCCATTCAAAGCCTACTGTACCGTTAAAGCTGTGGCGTTTTCTTTCGCTGTCCCTGTCTTCGTTTACAAAACGTGTAGTATTGCCGTTCTCATCAAAATATTCTGAATTTGTAAACGAATTACCCGGGCTGTTCCTGTAGCTGTAGCCAAGGTTAGAGAAAATATTAAATTTTTCTGCCCTGTAGTTAAGGTTAGCCATAACACCGTGGTTAGCAGGCGTACCGGTATTGGCAGTAACAGACCCGTTAAAGCCCTGTGCCTTTCCTTTCCGTAATATTATATTTATAATACCGCCGCCTCCTTCTGCATCATAACGTGCAGAGGGATTGGTGATTACTTCTACTTTTTCAACAGAGTCTGCGGGAAGCAGCCTTAATACATCGGCTATATTGGCGCCCATAAGGTTAGAAGGCCTGCCATCAATCATTATAGTAACGCTTTCATTACCGCGAAGGCTCACGTTACCTTCCACATCTACCGTTACAGAAGGTACATTGTCCAGCACATCGCTAATGGTACCACCCTTCACGATCATGTCCTGGCCAACATTGTATACTTTTTTGTCCAGTTTAATATCTACCGTAGAACGTTCTGCTATAATTTCAACTTCCTGGAGTAGTGTAGCGTCCGGCTTCATTATAACGGTCCCTAAATTGGTATCGGTAGTAATGGTTTGATTACGTTTTACAACGCTTTCAAAAGAGATAAAGTCAAACTTTATATTATATGTCCCCGGTTCTACTTCAAGGCTGTATTCACCATTAATATCGGTCATACCACCATTTACGGTAGTACTGTCGGGTGTTTGTATTGTTACAGTTGCAAATTCAAGAGGTAATTTTGTATCACTGTCGGTCACCTTACCGGAAATGGTTACTTTGCTTTGTGCGAAGGTTGTGACGGAAGTGAGGAGAAATAAAAATAGTAATGCGGATTGTATTTTTTTCATGAAATGATATTAGTTTAATTGCGGTATGACTGCAAAAAGCAGCCCAAGGTTTAATTTACAGGAAATAAAAAAATGTTAAATTTTTACAGGATTTCCTTTACCCTTTCCGCAGGGCGCGCAATAACGGCCTTATCGCCACTTACAACTATAGGGCGTTCTATAAGTATGGGATGTTGCACCATTGCATTAATAACCTGTGCATCAGTGAGTTTCTTGTCTTGGTAATTATCTTTCCAAATCTGTTCTTTTTGCCTTACAAGTTCCAGAGGTTTAATCCCCAGTTTTTTAATAAGCCCTGTAAGTTCTTCTTTGCCAAGTGGCTCGTTAAGATATTTTACAACAATAATGGGTTTGTTTTCAAGTTCCAGCAGCTGGAGGCATTCGCGGGACTTGCCACAGCGCGGATTGTGGTAAATAGTAATCATTAAAATTCTTTTTACAAAGAACGGTATTATTAATTTAAAATTAAAGTAACTTAGGGCAACTAAAAATTAAAATCAATATTTTACTCTTATGTTTATAGCTCAGGCATTTAAGCCGGATAACAAGTATTGGAAGTATCTGGTAGGATCAGTTATTATTATTGTTGCATCAGTTATAGGCCAGCTTCCCCTGGGGATCGGTGTGGCTTTTAAGCATATGTCTACCGGCGAACCCATGCCGCTTACACAGGAAGGGATGTTGCGTTACCTGGATCTTAACCTTACACTTTTCCTGCTGCTGTTATCTTTTGTTGCGGCTTTTATTGCGCTGTATTTTGTGGTGACACGTTTTCATGGGCAAAAATTCAAAGAAGTAATAACCTCACGCCCAAAAGTTGACTGGGGGCGTATCATGTTTGCTTTTTCCATTTGGGCAGTTTTTTCTGTTATTACCACATTTATGGCTTATTACAGCGAGCCAGACCAGTTTATACTGCAGTTTAACCCGGAAAAGTTCGCCATACTGGCTGTAATAGCTATTGCTTTGATACCGGTACAGACATCTGTAGAGGAAATTGTTTTTCGTGGCTACCTTATGCAGGGCTTTGGACGGCTTGGGCTAAACAGGTGGTTTCCGCTGCTAATGACATCGCTTATATTTGGCGGGATGCATCTGGCCAATCCTGAGGTGACAAAAATGGGTTATATAATCTCAATTTATTATATAGGTACAGGATTGTTTTTTGGCATCATGACACTTATGGACGAAGGTACAGAGCTTGCCATAGGCTTTCATGCGGCTAATAACCTAATGACCGCTTTATTGGTAACTGCCGACTGGACCGCTTTCCAGACATATTCTGTTTTTAAGGATGTTTCTGAGCCTTCTGCAGGGTTTGACGTACTGCTTCCTGTTTTGATAATTTATCCGATAATTTTATTTATCTTTAGTAGAAGATACAAATGGCACAGCTGGAAGGAAAAACTAGCCGGAAAACTGTACCTGCCACACACTGATTACATCAACCAAACACCACAAAGCCATGAATAAACCCACTTATCACTTTGTGCACCCCGCATTTAAGCTTAATGGTTTTCATTTAACCGAAGAAGATCTTGCGCGTATTGCTTATAGTTTTATAAAAGAAGGCGAACCCTATGAAAGGGCTGTTGGCGATTTCCTGCTCGACTGGTTTGACCATCGGGAATATATTGAAATGCAGACATCGGGTACTACAGGGCTGCCCAAAATGATAAAGGTAGACAAGCAGGCTATGGTAAACAGTGCAATTGCTACAGGTAATTTTTTTGACCTTGAGCCGGGAATACGGGTATTGCATTGCCTGCCTACACAGTTTGTGGCCGGAAAAATGATGCTGGTACGTGCTTTTATACTGGGTTGGGATATGGATTTGGTAGCGCCTGCCGCCACACCGCTGGAAAGGCTGGATACGGTTTATGATTTTTGTGCTATGGTGCCCATGCAGGCCGAGCGTTCGCTGCTTAGGCTGAAACAGATTAAAAAACTAATACTGGGCGGCGCTAAAGTGAGCCAGGCATTAAGCAAACAGCTGCAGGGGCTGCCTACAGAAGTTTATGAAACCTATGGTATGACAGAGACTATAACCCATATTGCCGCAAAAAGGGTAGGGGAAGAGGCTTTTACAGTGCTGCCGGATGTAAATATAAGTGAAGACGACAGGCATTGTCTGGTTATAGACCCTTATGCCATATGCGATGAGCCTGTTATAACCAATGATGTTGTGAAGGTAATAAACGATAAGCAGTTTATATGGCTGGGCCGTTATGATAACGTGATAAACAGCGGCGGTGTAAAACTATACCCTGAGCAGATTGAGGAAAAACTTTCTGAACATGTAGACAGGCGGTTTTTTGTAAAAGGTATGCCGGATGAAACACTGGGCGAAAAGCTTGTGCTGGTTATAGAAGGTGAGCCTTATAAAGTGGAAGACACTATTTTTACCGATTTAGGTAAATTTGAAAAACCTAAAGATATATTGTTTATACCAAAATTTGCCGAGACTGTATCCGGTAAGGTTATTAGGGATAAAACTTTGGAGATGGTGTAAAATCTAACTATGCATTATATATACATTTTGCCTTCTCAAAGTCTGAAATGTTTATATTAGTAGTTTCGAGAATATCGAGTATATATTCATTTTCAAAAAGCTCATAAGGATTAAATAGCGTACATATTAGTTCTTTGCCATCTTTTAACTTAACAAAGTAAAAATCAATTGCATCTTTTACAGAATTGAATTTATGTTTTTTGGGAAATGTATGAATTTTTCCTTCTCTTATCATTTGTTCGTAATGGTCCATTTGATATTCGCGGGAAAGTTCAAGGGCTTT
>CAMPIZ010000141.1 GCA_946886675.1 uncultured Flavobacterium sp. | reverse complement strand
AAAACCTTCATAAGCCCTTACATTAAATAAGGTACCATCTTCAAAAATAAGATACTGCCCTTTTATCCCTGTAAGCTTACCACTGTATAACGGTGTAGTATTAAGATTAAGGCTGCTTATTTTTTTAGGATATTCTAACACAGGATACTCAAGTGTATATAGTTTTTCTTCAGTAGTTTCAAAATACTGCCTTACTTCATCCGGCAGAAGCTCACGCATCTCTTTTCTTCTTACTAAAAGGTCTATAGGAGGTGTATCATTAACCAGCATTTTTTTCCAGTTAATTTTATCCGAGAAATGATTTTTAAGGGCAACTTCCGTTATTCCGGCAAGGTAACGGTTAGGCACTTCGATTATAGGAGCCGCAAATGATGCTCCCTGATCTATCCAGCGGGTAGGTACCTGGGTTTTTCGGGTTACTCCTACTTTCATATCGCTTGAAGCGGCCACATAAACCACATGAGGCTGTAATTGTACTTTTTGCTCAAAAGCAAGATCTCTGTCCGCTACCCCCAAATGGGCTGTACTAAGCTCAGGCCTCATTATCCAGTCGCCTGCCTCCGGTATGTTGTAAAAACAATCATAGCAAAACCCCATTCTGTATATTTTTTTCTTTTTACTACAGTTAAGGCATTTAAAACCCTGAAAATTAATCTCAAAGTCTTTGCCCAGCAACTGGTTCATATTTAAAAAACTATTTTCAAACACCAGATAATATTGTATGGGGCTGCCAGGTTCGGTCTGCATTTTTGTTAAAACACCTTCGTATTGCATGGAAAATTTAGTATTTTTATGGCATAAAGATACTATAAAATATGGCTTTGGCGATTATCAATTCGGTTGCTTCATGGATTTTAAAGAAAAGGATCCACCAGATAGAACTGTTCCTTAAATACCCAAATGAAGTACAGGAAGAATTGCTTCAAAACCTTTTGCGAAGTGCAGAAGGAACCCATATCGGAAAAAAATATGGCTTTACTTCTATCAGGAATTACAGCACATTTGCCGAAAGGATCCCTATTTCTACATACGAAGACCTGGAACCGCTTATTGAGCAAACACGCAGGGGAGAACAAAATGTTTTCTGGCCAACACAAATTAAGTGGTTTGCAAAATCCAGCGGTACCACAAATGCCAAAAGTAAATTTATACCCGTAAGCAGCGAGGCACTTGAAGACTGCCATTATAAAGCAGCAAAAGACCTGCTTTGCCTTTATCTAAATAATAACGAAGACTCGCAGCTATTTACCGGAAAAAGTCTTCGCCTGGGGGGCAGCAAGCAGCTATATGAGGATAATAATACCTTTTTTGGCGACCTTTCTGCCATACTGATTGAAAACATGCCTATGTGGGCAGAGTTTAGCAGTACACCCAGCAATAAAGTATCGTTAATGAGCGAGTGGGAAACCAAACTTGCCGCCATTGTAAAAGAAACTGTAAATGAAAATGTAACCAGTTTTGCCGGAGTTCCGTCGTGGATGCTGGTACTGATGAACAGGATACTGGAAGAAACCGGAAACAGTAACCTGCACGAAATATGGCCTAATGTAGAAGTATATTTTCATGGCGGGGTAAGCTTTGAGCCTTACCGCGAGCAGTATAAAAAAATACTGCCGCAAAACGATTTTCGCTATTATGAAATATATAATGCCTCAGAGGGCTTTTTTGCCATACAGGACTCTAACGACAGTAACGAACTGTTACTGATGCTGGACTATGGCATTTTTTATGAGTTTATACCTATGGACAGTTTTGGCAGCCCTAACCAGAAAGCTGTAAGGCTGGCCGACGTAGAGCTTAATAAAAATTATGCGGTGCTTATAACCACGAATTCCGGGTTATGGAGGTATCTTATAGGCGATACCGTGCGTTTTACATCATTAAACCCATACAGGATAAAAGTTACAGGCCGCACCAAACACCACATAAACGTTTTTGGCGAAGAGCTTATGGTAGAGAATACCGACAGGGCTATTGCCAAAGCCTGTAAGCTTACCGGAGCTGAAGTTGCCGATTATACCGTAGCGCCAATTTTTATGGAAGGAAGAGAAAAAGGCGCACATGAGTGGATAATCGAGTTTGGAAAACATCCGGAAAATGTGGACAATTTCAGGCAGTTGCTTGATGAAGCATTACAATCGTTAAATTCTGATTACGAAGCAAAGCGCTACAACAATATGACATTAAACCCGCTTGTTTTAAATGTTGCAAGGCCTAAGCTATTTTATGACTGGCTTAAAGCACAGGATAAACTGGGCGGGCAGCACAAGATACCAAGGCTTTCTAACGAAAGGCATTACATAGAACAACTTAAGGCCATGCAGACAGCTGATATCCCTGCTTAATTTATTTAACAACAATAAAATGAGCACTTTATCGTTTAAACACTATCTTTGTACCAAATTAAACGAAAAGGATAAATGAAGAGGATTTACATTGCAGGGTTGGGTGCTGCATTAATACTGCTTACTTCCTGCGGGCCTAAAAGACTGGGCTGCCACGGAAGAAGATTTTGTGAAGCACCTGAGAAAAAGCCCAATACTGAGCTAACGGACTATAAAAAAGACGTATAATAAAAAAGGCTGCCAAATGGCAGCCTTTTTTATGTTTAGGAAGCAGCTTTAAGGCGCTTTAAAAGCGTTTTGTTAAGGTGGTGCTCCACATAATCCCTGTCTATACTCAGTTCTTTTTCATCAGACCCCGGCAATTCATACATAGCCTCATTTAATATAGCTTCACATAATGAACGAAGCCCTCTTGCCCCAAGCTTATATTCTAAAGCCTTGTCTACAATATAATCAAGTGCATCATCTGTAACCGTAAGTTCCACATCATCCATAGCAAACAGTTTTTTATACTGCTTTACCAATGCATTTTTAGGCTCTGTTAAAATAGCACGCAACGTATCCCTGTCCAGCGGATCCATATGCGTAAGCACGGGAAGCCTTCCTATAATTTCGGGTATAAGGCCAAAATCCTTTACATCTTTAGGTATGATGTACTGCAACAGATTATCATTATCGATATTATCAATATTCCTTGATGTGCTGTAACCTACAGCCTGACGGTTAAGTCTTTTGGAAATAACACGCTCTATACCGTCAAAAGCTCCTCCGGCTATAAACAGTATATCCTGTGTATTAACCTCAATAAACTTTTGGTCAGGGTGTTTTCTTCCTCCTTTTGGCGGAACATTTACAACCGTTCCTTCAAGCAATTTCAATAAAGCCTGCTGAACCCCTTCCCCGGATACATCACGTGTTATAGATGGATTATCGCTTTTACGGGCTATTTTATCTATCTCATCAATAAAAACAATACCCCTTTCTGCCTTTTTCACATCATAATCAGCGGCCTGCAGTAAACGTGTAAGAATGCTTTCTACATCCTCACCCACGTAGCCTGCTTCGGTTAATACCGTAGCATCTACAATAGTAAGCGGTACATTAAGCATACGGGCAATGGTTTTTGCTACAAGTGTTTTACCTGTACCGGTTTGCCCAACCATAAGAATATTGCTCTTTTCTATCTCCACTCCATCTTCGTCCTGTTGCTGCATAAGCCTTTTGTAGTGGTTATATACCGCAACAGAAAGCACTTTTTTCGTCTGGTCCTGCCCTATTACATATTGATCCAGAAAAGTCCTGATTTCTTTTGGCCTTTTAAGCTCCAGCTCTGCCGACAGCGCGGATGATCCGCTTTGTCTTAATTCTTCCAGTACAATACCATGCGCCTGCTCTATACAGCGATCGCATATATGGGCATTTATCCCGGCAATAAGCAGATTTGTTTCAGGCTTTTTCCTGCCGCAAAAAGAACATTCTAATATTTCTTTAGCCATAAATTTTAATTGTGGTTTACCAAAAGCAGTATTAATGCTCTTAGTAAACGCAAATATTTTTATTTTATTCTCTTATCAATACCTCATCAATCATGCCATACTCCTTAGCTTCAGGCGCTTTCATCCAGTAATCCCTCTCACTGTCTTTATACACCTTTTCATAATCCTGCTTAGAGTGTTTGGCAATTATATGGTATAACTCTTCTTTTAATTTCAGCATCTCCCTAAGGTTTATCTCCATATCGGTAGCTACACCCTGCGCACCTCCCGATGGCTGATGAATCATAACCCTGGCATGAGGCAGTGCAGAACGCTTACCATCGGCACCTGCACAAAGCAATACTGCCCCCATAGAAGCAGCCATACCGGTACAAATAGTAGCTACATCAGGCCTTATGTACTGCATGGTATCATACATGCCTAAACCTGCGTATACACTTCCGCCCGGAGAGTTAATATATATTTGTATATCTTTTGATGCGTCTGTACTTTCAAGAAAAAGAAGCTGTGCCTGTACAATGTTAGCCACCTGGTCGTCTATCCCAGTGCCTAAAAAGATAATCCTGTCCATCATAAGGCGCGAAAAAACATCCAGCTGAGCTACGTTCATCTGGCGTTCTTCCATAATGTAAGGAGTCATACCCATAGGTGTTACCCTGCTTACAATTTTATCGTAGTATAGATTATTTATGCCGTGATGCTTTGTGGCATACTTTTTAAATTCTTTACCGTAATTCATAGTTTTTTCAGATTTTTTTAATGTAGTTTGAGAAACAAAAAGCGTCAGGGCTTGATGTCCTGACGCTCAAATATACTCATTTTTCACGAGATTTTATTCTCCATACATTTCCTTGATAAAATCCTGATAAGTAACTTCTTTCTCTTTTACTTTCACCTTATCTTTAAACAGGTTAAGCATTTTTTCGCTCATTACCTGCTCAGAAAGCCTCTTAACTTCATCTTTGTTAGAAAGCACCCTTGTAACAATGCTGTCTACATCAGCATTAGTTGGGTTCATCTGGCCAAATTGTGCCATTTGCTTTTTAATAACCTCAGCAGTATATGCTTTAAGATCGTCAAAAGTTATCTGAAGATTGTTCTCTGTAATAACTTTACCCTCTATTAACTGGTAACGAAGTCCTTTTTCTGATTTTGCATATTCCTCTTCAGCCTGCTCAGCAGTAAGTGGGTTTTCACCTACTGTCTGAATCCACTTTTTAAGGAATTCTGCAGGAAGTTCAAACTTAGTATTTTCAATAAGGGACTCAGTTACATCGTTAAGAAACTTCTGGTCTGCTTGTGTGGCAAACTGCTGTTCTGCATCCTCTTTTATTTTTTCTTTAAGCTGCTCTACAGAAGTCACATTGCCTTCTCCAAAAAGCTTATCAAATAACTCCTGATTAAGCTCTGCTTTTTCAGTAGTGTTTATTTCTTCAATTGTAAAGTTAACATCTACCTCAAGGCCATGAACATCATCATGATCTACTTTAAGGTATTCCATAAGTTTGTGGTCATCATCAAACAGGCCTTTTGTAGAAACAGTAACTACATCGCCCACTTTTTTACCGATGAATTTTTTACCTACGGTTTTAGTTTTAAATATCGAAGGAGTAATAGTAACAGTATTATTTATGCCTTTTTCCTCATTGGTAAAAGTACCACGAATATCGTCGCCTTCTTCAGATT
>CAMPIZ010000140.1 GCA_946886675.1 uncultured Flavobacterium sp. | reverse complement strand
TGTAAAAGTAATAAAGTAAACGGTTTTATTCAAAAATTTATTTTGATGAGTTTATGGTAATTTTTTGTTTAAAGGTAAATTATTAAACTAATACTAAAAGTCTGTTATTATCCGTTAAATAAAAATAAGAATTGATATATTTGGCTACCATTAAACTAAGATAAATCCTATGCGCATACTAAACAGGCTGCTACTATTTTCAGTACCGTTTTGTGCCCTGAGCCTTTCGGCACAACAATCTAAAATTTACACACACGAACTTAAGGAATTTGACAAAGCTGTTACGCTATACAACGATAAGCAGTATCAGGCGGCACAAATACTTTTTGAAAAAACCAAAACAGAAAATAAAGAAATGGAAGTACAGGCAGACTGTGCTTACTACATTGCAAACTGCGCTATAAGGCTTAACCAGATGAATGCCGATATGCTGATGGAAAATTTTGTGGAAGATTATCCTACCAGTACTAAGCAAAATCAGGCTTATATAGAAGTAGCCGGATATTATTTTGATCAGGGGAACTATGCACAGGCGTTAAAGTGGTATGATAAAGCCGATGAAGCTTCTATGTCTACTGCAGACAGGGAAAAATATAATTTCCAGAAAGGATACAGCTATTTTAATGCAGGCGATAAAAAGCAGGCAGAAAAGTACCTTAATAAAGTAGTGAACTCCAAACAATTTGGTTCTCAGGCAAAATATTATCTGGGTTATCTTGCTTATGAAAGTGATAACTACAAAGGAGCCAACGAGTATTTTGAACAGGTAGAAGACCAGGAGGAGTACAAAGAGAAAATGTCATATTTCCAGGCCGATATGAACTTTAAGCTTGGTAATTTTCAAAAGGCTATAGATTTAGGCGAACCACAGCTTGCCAAGTCTAATGCTGTAGAAAAATCTGAACTTAATAAAATAATAGGGGAGAGCTATTTTAACCTCAAGCAATATGACAAAGCTATTCCATACTTAAAGGAGTACCGAGGGAAGAGGGGCAGATGGAATAACACCGATTATTATCAGCTTGGATATGCCTATTATAAACAGGGCGATTATGAAAATGCGATTGCCCAGTTTAATAAAATTATAGACGGTAACGATTTTGTAGCACAAAATGCTTACTACCATCTTGGTGAAAGCTACCTGAAGACTGACAAAAAACAGCAGGCTTTAAATGCATTTAAAACTGCATCAGAGATGGATTTTGATGCAAAAATTCAGGAAGATGCTTATTTAAATTATGCTAAACTGAGCTATGAAATAGGTAACCCTTATCAAAGTGTTCCCGAAGTGCTTAACGGCTTTCTTTCAAAATATCCTGATACACCGTTTAAGCAGGAGGTACAGTCTTTATTGATTGACTCTTATATTACTTCAAAAAACTATAAGGAAGCGCTGGACCTGCTTGAAAAAAATAAATCTCCTGAAAATAGGCTTGCCTACCAGAAGGTAGCATTTTACAGAGGCTTAGAACTTTATACAGATGGGAGTTATCACGATGCGCTTGATCTTTTTAAAAAATCAATAAAAGAGCAGCGCGATGAGAGAACAACTGCAAGGGCTACATTTTGGAAAACTGAGACAGAATATGTGCTTGGACTTTTTAATGAGGCATTAATAAGTCTTAAGCAGTTTGATGGTTTTGCTGAAGCAAAATCAACTCCGGAATATAAAAATATAGATTATAACCTAGGCTATACATACTTTAAACTAAAAGAATATGAGCAGGCTGCAAAGCATTTTCAGCAGTATGTAGAAAAAGCAAAAGGTGACAATGTAAGGCTTAATGATGCTTATCTGCGCCTGGGTGACAGCCATTTTGTTTCTACAAAATACTGGCCGGCTATGGAGGCCTATAATAAGGCTATAGAAATGAAGGGGATAGATGCCGATTATGCCTTTTTTCAAAAAGGAATCAGCTACGGTTTTGTGGGCAGGAATGAAAAAAAGATAGATGATCTTACAAAGTTTGTGCAAACCTATCCAAAATCTAAATATGCCGATGATGCTTTATATGAATTAGGGAATACTTATGTAACGGAAAAAAATACCGACAGGGCGTTACAAACTTATGACAGGCTTATAAACGAATATAAAAGCAGTTCATATGTATCTAAAGCCATGATGCGTCAGGCGCTTATTTATTACAATGCTGAAAAAGATCAGCAGGCTCTGGATAAGTTTAAAAAGGTAGTGGCACAGTTTCCTAATACGCCGGAAGCCATGGAAGCAGTATCAACAGCACGTTTAATATATGTAGATAGCGGCAGGACCGACGAATATGCATCGTGGGTAAAAACACTTGACTTTGTAGATGTAAGCGATGCTGATTTAGATAATACCGCTTTTGAGGCAGCAGAAAAACAGTATTTGCAAAACAATACCAAACAGGCAATATCTGCTCTAACCAGTTATTTGGCGCAATTCCCTAACGGCATATCGGCACTTAAGGCTAATTTTTACCTGGCACAATCTTATTATGCAGAAAAACTTGAAAATAATGCAGTGCCAAACTATGAATATGTAATCTCTAAATCAAGGAATGAGTTTACAGAACCATCGTTGGCAAGGCTTTCAGAAATTCATATAAAGAATAAGAATTATGAAAAGGCTATTCCGGTGCTGAAAAGGCTTGAAACTGAGGCCGATTTTCCTCAAAATGTAACCTTTGCCCAGTCTAACCTGATGAAAAGTTATTATGAACAGAAAGACTATGCAAATGCAGTAGCTTATGCCGAAAAGGTTCTTGCAAATTCTAAAACAGAAGACAGAATTAAGAGTGATGCCCAGATAATAGTGGCGCGTTCTGCTATAAAAACAAATAACGAGGAAAAGGCTAAAGCTGCCTACGCTAAACTGCTTACTATAGCAAAAGGCGAACTTGCTGCAGAAGCGCTTTATTATGACGCTTATTTTAAAAATAAAGAAGGAAAGTATGAAGCATCAAATGCTGTTGTACAGAAACTATCAAAAGACTATGCGGGATATAAATATTTTGGAGCTAAAGGCCTTGTGGTAATGGCAAAGAATTTTTACGGACTTAAAGACAGTTTCCAGGCAACCTATATACTGGACAGCATTATAAAGAATTTTACAGATTATCCGGATGTAGTCGAAGAAGCCCAGGCAGAACTTGACAGAATAAAAACCGAGGAAGCCAAGACCAACTCATCCATCCAGAATTAATTGTAAGTAAGCCTTTAAAATTTAGTTATGACAATCAAGTTTCAATATAAAATAGCTTTTGTTTTTGCGCTTGTAGGCTTTCAGGCTGCTACAGCACAAAAAAAAGACGAGAATATAGGTACGGAAGTAGTAAATGTTGTAAAGCCGTATACACCTACTATTTCTGATGCTTTTAAAGTAAAAGAGACTCCCGTAATGGAGGATAATGATAATACCCAGAAGAAAGAGATAGAATATAATATCTTCTCTTTTCCTGTGGCTTCAACGTTTACCCCTGCAAAAGGTAAGGCTGCGGGTGTACAAAAGGGTAAAAGGGAAAAGCTTTTTAATAATTATGCCACTCTTGCAGCCGGTAATTACGGAACCGTAAATGCAGAGCTTTTTGTGACTGAAAACCTTAACCGCAACGAATATGTAGGCGGGATGCTTCGTCATCTGTCTTCTCAGGGTGGTATAGACGGTGTAGTGCTGGATGATAAATATTATAATACGTCACTGGACCTTACCTATGGCAACAGGCAGAAAACCTATAGCTGGAATGCAGATTTGGGCTACCAGAACCAGGTATATAACTGGTACGGCCTGCCTTTGGAATACCAGGTTTTTACAGAGGAAGAAATTGCAGCTATAGATCCTCAGCAAACCTATCATACCCTTTATCTGGGTGGTAATATTGCTGCAGAAGACAGCTTTTTTAAAGATGCAGCGCTGCAGTATAAGCGTTTTTGGGATGCATATGGTTCTGCCGAAAACCGTTTTTTTGTAAAGCCTTCACTAGATATAGATGTACTTGGCGAAAAAATAAAGTTTGACTTTATTGCTGATTATGTTGGCGGTACATTTGATGACGAAGAAAATGGAGTGGCTGCTATGGATTATAATTATTTTAATCTGGGTGTACAGCCAAGTGTTTTATTTCAAAGAGATGACCTTTCTGTTCAGCTGGGAGCAGGTCTGTTTTACAGTATGGGTAAGTTAATGGGGGAGAGTGATAATAAATTTTATATCTACCCACAGGTTAAAGCATCTTACAAAGTAGTTGGAGACCTTATGATTGCCTATGCAGGAGCAGAAGGTACATTGAAACAGAATTCGTATGCTGACTTTGTAAGTGAGAATCATTTTGTTTCACCTAACCTTATTGTTGCACCTACAGATCAGCAGTATGATATTTATGTTGGTTTAAAAGGTAAGCTGGCCAATACGGTGGCTTATAACATTCGAGGGTCTTATATGAATGAAGATAACAGGGCATTTTTTATAAACTACAACCCTGCTTTTATTCCGAATCCGGGAGCAACAAACGTTCCGGGCTATGGATATGGTAACTCTTTCGGGTTGTTATATGACAGGTTACAAACTATCAGCTTTTTTGGAGAACTGAAGGCTGATTTTTCGGATAATGTTACTTTTGGTATCAACGGTACATTTAATTCTTATGATACCGACCAGGAAGAAGCGTGGAATTTACCAGCTATTAAAATTGGTACTACCCTTGATGTTGATATTACAGAAAAATGGTATGCGGGAGCTAATGTATTTTTTACAGGGGAAAGAAAAGATTTTGTAGCTATTAACAATCCGGAATTTGTAGATCCTTTAGCAACAGAAGCTGTAATAACACTTGATAGCTTTTTTGATGCTAATGCACATGTAGGTTATAGGTATAACGAAAGGCTTACAGGTTTTTTAAAGCTAAACAATATAGCAAATCAGGACTATCAGCGCTGGGCCAGCTATCCTGTACAGGGATTCCAATTCCTGCTTGGAGCATCCTATAAGTTTAATTTCTAAGAATAAAGAAACAAAAATACAGGCAAAGCTATACGGGAGTAAAATCCTGTGTAGCTTTGCAGCTTTATATGGGTTATATGAATGCATTAAAATTAAAAATCTTAAGCTATTACAAACAGCAGATACAGGATAAAGAAGATGCTTTTAGGGATATGATAGCTGCCCTTACCGAAGGTGCCTCAAATGATGCTAAAGGCTCGGCCGGGGATAAGCACGAGACAGCGCTTTCTATGATGCATCTTGAACAGGAAAAGCTTAACAGCAAACTTAATGAGATATTAGAGCAAAAGGCTGTACTGGAAAAAATTGATGGTACTGCGCTTTCAAAAAGAATAATATTAGGCAGCCTGGTAAAAACAAATAATATGTATTTGTTTTTAAGTACTGCATTGCCAAAAATAATAATAGAGGATATTACTGTTTTTGCACTTTCACCAAAATCTCCTTTAGGCAGTATGCTGATAGGAAAACAGTTGGGCGATGAATTTGAACTTAATAGTAAACATTATAAAATTGAAGATTGTGTATAATTACCGCCAATTAATATAATGTGTTAAACT